>NZ_JAKMTG010000019.1:0-9233 GCF_025773055.1 Campylobacter sp. CNRCH_2013_0671h | reverse complement strand
GGTAAATGATAGATTTAGCAGGTGTGATTTGTTAATCACAGCAAAGTATTTTTTGCTTATATGCTATATTTTATTGTTATAATTTATAAAAAGTGATGAAAAATATACAGGACAAAGTTACTGATGAACCCTAAAGAACTTATCTCTCAAATCAAAGACTATGCTAATATAAGATGCTAGTTATGCTATGCTTGATTTAATCGATGAGAATGATGAAAAAGGTTTTTCATGATATGTTAAATATAAAAACTAAATTTTATTTATACCAAGGTATTTGAAATAATATACTTTAAAAAGGAGTATCAAATGAAAATCACAATGATAATTTTAAGCTTATTTTCTTTAGTATCTTTAAGTGCATGTGCTTTTAAAGAAAATAAAGCAAGTGAATTAGAAACTCTTGCAAGTAATTATGGTGGAATTTATATCTTTGATAAAAAAATAAGAGAAGAGATATTGGAAAATGAAAGAAAGATAAAAGAATATAATCAATGGATTAATAATATATCTGCTTCTGATGAAGAGTTAAGAGCTAATATTAAAAAGTATGATGTAGAAAAAAAATTCCCTCAAGTCCTTTCTAATGGTTGTAAATATTATCGTGATGATTATATTAATAGCTATAAAATAGGCGAATCTAATTTTAATTTCGATGATAAACCCGAATTTGCATACTATGAAGATCAATTTAAAGCATATATGGGTGAAGAAAACTATAAAAAATTAAGACCTTATTTAGGTATGACAACTTATTATGTGTGTGAGGGTAAAAAATATCCTGTTGTTTTTGCTACTATGATAGATTATAAAGTAAAAAGTTATGGATTATTTGGAGATGAAGGAAGAGGATTTAGCTTTTCTAGTATTAGTCGTAAAAGTGCAGGAGGAGGATCTTTTCATTATTTTACTAATGGTAAATTTATAAAAAGTGATGAAAAATATACAGGACAAAGTTACTGATGAACCCTAAAGAACTTATTTCTCAAATCAAAGACTATGCTGATATAGCAGATGCTAGTTATGCTATGTTGCAATATGTTTGGGAAAATATAGAGCAAGATGAAAAGAATAATATTTATAAAGCAGATAAACTTACTTTTGGTGATAAATTAAAGCAAGATATTGTTATGAAAAATAGTAAAAGGGAAAATATTGTAAAACCTAAAAATACAAACACAGCTTATGCTTGTGCTATACAAGCTCGTTTTGAACAAAATAAAATAGTTAAAATAGAACCTAAATATTGTATTTCTCTTATAAATACTTGTTTTGATAGTAAAGAAATAACATTGGATAATGATATTAGTAGGGTAGGGTTAAATGATACACTGAGTAAAAGAACTATTGATTTTGTAAATAGATTTAAACTTTTAAAACATCAGCCCAACACTACAAATTGTCTTATGAAAAAACAGAGAAAATTAAGAGGAGTTAATAAATGCTAGAATTCTTTGTTAATCTTTTAATATTTATTCTTATATTTTTCTTTTTTGTTTTTATATTTTCTATTATTTTATATTTTATCTTTAAAATTTTTTATAAATTAAAAAATAAAACAAAAACTATAAATTTTAAAACAATATTTAAAAAATTTACTTTGTTTCTTTTACCTGCATATCTTTTATTATTCTTAGTAGGAGGATGTTCTTATAAATATATGGATCCGCAGTATTATGAGTTTAAGAGCTTGTGTTATTTTAATTTGGGAAAAGTGTTGATTGAGGATGAATCTATAAAGAATAAAACGAATATAATAGTGACACCTAAAAGTAAGCAAATAAAAGATAGGATAGTGGAAACTAGATTTGAAAGAAAAAATGAAAACCAAGTAGTGTATTATCGTATTAATACATATTTTTATGATAATTATGGTATATTCTTGAAAGGCGATGAGGGTGCTGGATTATATTTTAGATATATGGAAGTATTAAGTTGTAAGAATATTGACAAAAAATTTAAGAAAGATGACTGGCAAGTTGAAACTTTGGAATAACAAATGAGCAAAAACATTAAAACACAAGAAGCTAAATTAGACTTAATCACTAAATTTTTAGACTATGCTAATTGTGCAGATGCTAGTTATGCTATGTTGCAATATGTTTGGGAAAATATAGAGCAAGATGAAAAGAATAATATTTATAAAGCAGATAAACTTACTTTTGGTGATAAATTAAAGCAAGATATTGTTATGAAAAATAGTAAAAGGGAAAATATTGTAAAACCTAAAAATACAAACACAGCTTATGCTTGTGCTATACAAGCTCGTTTTGAACAAAATAAAATAGTTAAAATAGAACCTAAATATTGTATTTCTCTTATAAATACTTGTTTTGATAGTAAAGAAATAACATTGGATAATGATATTAGTAGGGTAGGGTTAAATGATACACTGAGTAAAAGAACTATTGATTTTGTAAATAGATTTAAACTTTTAAAACATCAGCCCAACACTACAAGTGGCTTTAGTGCTACTTTGTTTGAAGATACTAAAGATAATAATCAAAAGATTATAGTCATACGAGGAACAGAGCCTACAAGTAATTTTAGTGTAGATATTTTGGATGCTGATGTTGATTTAGCTTTAGGCAAAGTTCCCTATAATCAATATCTTGATATGATTAAATTTTATTCTGAGTGTGTTAAAGAATTTCCAAATATTATAAAAGACAAAGGTTTGGTAATTGTAGGTCATTCTTTAGGCGGAGCTTTGGCACAACTACTTACTCTTTCATTAGCGAGTGTTAATTCTAGTGCTAATGTTAAAGAAATCTACACTTTCAATTCGCCTGGTGCAAAAGAACTAAAAGCTTTAAATTTAAATCAAATTTACAGAATAGATGGAAAAATTATCAATTCTGATAATAAAGAGCAAGCATTGTTTTATCAAATAAGATCTTATAAATATCAAAAAAGTATAGAAATAAACTTAATAGGATATGATTCTAATTTATTTCAAAATATAAAATCATACTTTCACAATAAAACAAACTTAAAAGAACATTATATCTTTATAAAAACAAATATAATTTATAGTAAATCAACGAATTATTTTTATGATATTTTTGAAGTTGATGAAGTATTTATAAATTGTGTTAATCAGCTCCTTGCTAATCTTAATATCAAAAATATTTTAGCTACAAGTGATAATACTTATCATATTGAAACAGATACTGATTCCGATGCTTCTAATACAAAAGGGGTGATACAAGATTTAGGAGTAGATATAGACGGGAAGCATTATATTGTTAATTTAGGGGATCGATTTTGGGATTCTCATTTTTTAGAGCCTACTATCATAGAATTAAATTATATTTTAAATCTTATGAAAAATAAAGAAATTGATAACCTTTTAGAGTATAATATAAATAAGGATGAAGAGCTATGGACTTTTATCAAATACCATAATAATGTTTTGGCTACCGCAAGAACTCGTTATGATGATCGTATTTTGTCATATTTTAGCATTCCTAAACTATCTAATGATTTTTCAAATTCTTTGGAATATTTGCAAATTCATTATTTACCAAAAGAACCCAAAAAACCTTTATTTGCAGCAAATATTCAAGGTTTCTCATCTACGCAATTGCAAGCTTTGGAGGAATATAAAATAAAAAAAGCTAAATATGATGAGGAGTTAAAATGGTATGAACTTTATAAAGTAAAATATGAAAGAGAACAACAAATTTTTAATCAGAAATTTAAAGAGTATTTTTCAGAAATAATTTTTTATCAAAATAGACTCTATTCTCATAAAAAAACACAAGAGAAAATTATATTAAATGCAATAATACAACAAATTAATCAAAAAGATATAACATATTTTAATTTGTATTCTGTGGTAGAATTTTTAAAAGAAAACAAGGCTTATTATAAATATATAGATTTAAATGAAATCCAAGATTTAATTTTAAATGATTTAGATAATAAATTGGGTTATTTTTATTGCCTTTATGTATGTATAAATTTAATAGTATTAAGAGAAGATAAAAATACTTATTTCACCCAAGTTACCGCTATAAACAATCTAGGCTATAATTCTACTTTCACAAAGATCTTCATCCTAGATAAAGAAAACCTTAATAATACCTATCTTGATGCTAGAAAAAGGCTTTATAAATCTATCAATACTTTAAAAGAAAAAAGAAATGAAAAAATAAAAGATATCCAAGCCTATTTAGATAAAGAAATTTCCTTACAAGATAATCTAAATAACCAAAGCTTTAATACTAAGGAAAATGATGTTAATTTAATTTTAAACGAAGTATTTAACATAGAGCAATTTTATGATAAAAATACCAATACCATAGTATTAAAGACAAATAATATAAAAATCATATTCTTAGATAAAGTAAATTTACAAGATTTGCAAGATAATTCTAACAATACTTCTTTCATCTCTATGTCAAATTTAATCCATATTTATGATAATCATTGTGATATTTTTGCAAAAGATAGAAGTGTTTTGGATATAAAGGACATAGAAGAAAAATATCAAATAGATTTTAAAAGTTTAGATACAAAAATCTTTTTAAACTCCACTATCCTTACAGGCTCAAGTGAAATTCCTAACAATCCTTTTTACTTTGGAGAATTAAATCAAGATAATGCTATAAAACAAGATACACCTAGTTATTATTTTTCTCCTAAAGATGAAGATAGTGGCAAAGGAAAACTTAGCATCTTTTATAAAAATGATGAACTTTGCTTGCTTAATTATTCTATTATAGAAAATTCTTTAAATATCAAATTAGAATGTTTAAGCAAGCAAAGCTTAGAGTATAAAGATTTGATTTCAAACACTCTAAAAGAACAAAAAACCATACAGATAAATAAAAAACAAGCTATAGCTAAACTTCATGCTCTTTTAGAAAATCAAAACCTAGAATGTATCCATGGAGGTAAAGTCATACTTCAATCAAACAAAGGAAAAACTTTTAAAGATGGTGGTGTGCCTATTATGCTAGAAAGTGATTTACTTAATTCTAGCATAAGTGGCTGTCCTAATACCATTGCAAATGTAAGCTATCCTTGCACTAAGGTAGTAGATGTTAAAGGCTCTTTATCTCAAAAGAAAGTTAATAATGAATACGCAATCTTACAAGAACTCATCTCAGCTTGTATTAGTGATAAAGGCTTTCCTTTAAAAGTAAGCTTTGTACCTACTAAGTTTAAATTTGATCATAGTTTTAATCCTAAGGAAGGCTTAGCAAAGCAAAGCAAAAACCAAACAAAGCTAAAAGAGCCCATAATAAGACTTCATTATAAAAGTGATAGATTTCAAAAAGATAACCTACCTATCTATAATCTTTTGATCAATAATGAAAAAAAAGAACAAAATAAAGCTTTAAGTGAATTAAATATAGATCAAAAAGATTTAAAAGATATAGAAGATGTTAATATTCTTAATCAATTCAAACAAGACTTTAGTAAAGATTATGAATTTAAAGAATTAAATTTTAGTTTTGATACTAATTTAATCAAACTTTATTTTATTATCCCAAAAAATATTGCTAAAGTTTATAAAAGTGCTTATAAAGAATTTGAATATAAAGATTTAGGAGCAGGGTATTTTACACAGCTACATGAGTATGATAAAATCATCAAAAATTCCCTAGAAGATAATAAAGAATTAAACGAATATCATTTTAGTTTTTTAGCTCCTGCTAAAATGCAAAATTTAAAATTTCAAATCGCAAATGGACTAGATGAGATCTTAGAAGATGAAGATAGAAAACAAGAGCTTTATGTTTGTAAATTTGTAGTAGTGAATGGGATTAAAATATGAAAATAAAAGATTTCACCTTAATTACATCAAATCATAATTTGGAAATTGAGTTAAAAAATCTTACCGAAAATGCTAATAAAATTATTTTTATATGTGGTGATTTTGATGGATATAAAGAAGCTAAGAATTCTTTGTATAAGACACTACATACTATTGAATATAAATTTAAAATTAACAAGAAAAAAACTTTTAAAATCATACATTTAAATCAAGCTAATAAAGATGAAATCACAAAAGAACAAAAATTTAGCTCTGATAAAAATTTATCTAGTATTAAAAAAATTATCTTTAATAATTTAAATTTTTTAAATGATGTAATCAATCAAAACAAAAATAAAACGCTCAATAAAATTATTGATGAGAGTAATGAAGAAAATATTGAAAATTTTTTAAAAGGAGTTCAAAAAGAATTAAATACATTATTAAAAAATATCAAAGAATCTGATTATTTTGAGCAAGAGATTAAACCAAAGATACAACTTACCCTAGATACACTTTTTAATACATTTTTAAAAAATATTACTCAATCTAATGATGATGAATATAAGCAAATTATTAGAGCTATAGCAAAATTTTTTATTAATATATTAGATTCTGTAACCAATCTTAAAAAACCTATCTCTTTAGTCAAAAAAAATCCTTATGTTTTTGTTGTAAATACATTATTTGAAGCTTATAATTCTTCTTCTGACTATCAAGAGCATAAGGAACAAAAATATTATTATGATTTTGCTTATCCACTTTTAGAGCTTATTACTAGTAAGCTTTATCCTATTATCGCTTTGTGCAATGAAGAAATTTTATCTGATGTATTGATTATAGATGATAAAGTATTATTAGATTTTTCATCTTATTCTAATGCACCTTCTATTAGTCTTTATAAAAATAGTTTTTATAAAGTTATTTTAGATGAAGAATTTCAAGGTATTTTTGATCATTTTTTAGAAAATAGTCCAAAAATTGAAAATGAAAAGTTAGATAATACGCTTTTGATTAATTCTAGTTTAAAAAATTTTGATACAACATTAAAAAAAGCAATCAATTCAAATATCTCTGAACTTAATCATTTCTTTTATGCAGAATATCCTGATTTAAATTCTTCCATACTAGTAGAAATGATACTAGATAAAAAAAATACTGATCAAATCAATACAACAAAAATGGGTAAAAATTATTTGTTTATTACTAATCCACCACAGCTTAACAATGCAGCACTTTGTGAAGATTTGTATCAAAAAAAATTAGGAGCAATAATAAAAAATCGTCCTAAAGCTCTTACAAAAAATGAAAAACTTGGATTAAAAGAACAATTTCCTAGTAAAAGAGATTATGGCTCTTATTTTATAGAAAGAGATGTTAAAAAGGAAGATGATTTTGTATTGCAGCTTTGTCCTTTTGTGAAACTTGATGGACAGATTTATCAAAAATATAAAAGGTATTTTAATTTTTATAATCAACCATATTCTTGGATGAAACTTTATTTATTGGAATATATAAACGAACGATTGGAATATGAAAAAGTTGAGCAAGATTTTGCTTATATTGATAGCTTTTTTAAATTACCCAAAGAACTGGAAGAAATTAGCGAAAAAGAAAAAGAAAAAGTAAAAGAATATATCGGGCTTTTTAATAATTATTTAGATAATATCAATTCTGATTATGATCAAATGCAATTTTTTCTTGAGTTAGAGTCATCAATATCCAAAACATATGAAAATGTAGATTTTAAGAAATACTCACCTTTAACGGTTGCTTTATTGACTTTAACTTTGTATGTTTTACAAAAAGACTTAGCTTCTACACAAGAATATTCTCTTGGTGTTAAAAATATTGTAATTCCAAATTTAGATTATGGTGATAAAGAAATTTCACTTAATTACCAAAAGATTAAAATACCAAATTATTTTAATGAGTATATCTTATTTATCCCTGATGATATTTATTTTTATGATAATGATAAAAAAATTTACATCTTTTTATCTAAAGAATTAAATAAAAATAAAAAAGAAGATGAAGTTATCTATTTAGATGAATTAGCTAAAGCTATGTTTGAAAATGATTTTGAAGAAGAAGATCAAACTTATGTGGATTTTTTAAAAACCTTAAACGAAAGCTTTGATGAGGAAATTGAATTTAAAGAAAATACACAAACAGATAAAACTCTTCCTTTGAAAAAAGATTTAGATAAAAGTATTCAAGAAATTATGCTTGATAATGAACTTGCAAAATTATCCATAGATATCACTTTTTTTAATATCATTAAGCAACTTTTTCCTTTTGCAGAATTTTTTATGAGCCAGCCTGATTTTTTTAAAAAAATGATTTTATTTTTTATAAATTCAAGCTTTGATAAAAAGCATTATGGCAATAAATTATTTTCTAGTTTTAAAGCACATTTTTTTAAAGAACTAGGGATATTTTATGCACTTAATCCTAAAGGACATTTTATAAAAATTAATCCAAAAAGTAAAAAGCCACTCAATAAGCTTTTTTTATATCAAATAGGAACAAATTATTATTATTTTAATCAATTAGAATATGCAAGCGAGTTGAAAAAGTCAAAGAGTTTTTCAAGATTGGATAAAGCTAAGCAAATTCATTTGATATCAAAAGTAAAAAAACAATTAGCTATTGATTTTTCTATTAAAGTAAGTAAAAATTTAAGTGTAGATGTGTTAAAAAATTTAGCAGGATCTTTTATCGATACACTTTTGCCTACAAATTATGAAAGATTAAAAATTTTATATGAAAAACTAATGTATGAAAAATTTACTTACAATTATGATTTTCCTTTAGCTGTAAAAAAAGAAGAATACTTAACCTATCCTTTATTGATAAATTCTAGATTTATGAGTTTTGATTTATCTGAGTTTATTTTTGGTTCTTTATTATGCACAGGTGGGCTTAATTATTATCCTAGTATTGCTTGTGCTACGACTTCAAGCAAAGCTAGGGAATTTGCCTTAAAAAGACTTTTATCTTATATTATTTTAGATGAGAAAAGAAGTGCTTCTAAGGAAGATAAAATCAATGAGGGCAAATACATCTTAAATGATAAGGAATTTTTTGAAGAAAACAATATAGAACTTAGAAAATGTAATATATATAAGCTAGAGCATTTTCAAAGAAAAGAAGAGTATAAAACACAACACCCAGTGATAAAACAACACCCTATCTTAGCTTATAATGATGCTATACAAATTTTATATGAATATGCAAATGGTATTTATAGCACTACTCAAGATGAAAAGGGTAAGTTCATAGAAGATAGGCAAAAAGCAAGAAGATTAATGGAAAATTTAGAAGCTATAGGACAGCATAATTTAGAAGTGATGTATAAGGGGATAGGGGATAAGAAGATAAAAAATGAAATTAAGATGAAAGAAGATGATGAAGAAAGCGATGATACTAATAAAGCCCAAGATTATTCTAATCAATTCATAGGCAG
>NZ_JAKMTG010000018.1:0-11423 GCF_025773055.1 Campylobacter sp. CNRCH_2013_0671h | reverse complement strand
AAAATTATTTTATGATTATATCTTTTTTACCTTGTATTGTTATTAATTTCCATCCAATTCTTTACACATTCTTTCAAATTCTTGATAGTATTTCCAAGAGGCAACTATATCCGGTCTGTATTGCTTAATATGAATAAGTTCTTTGTCAAGTAATTTTTTTAATCTAATCCTTAGTTCTTTGTTTTCTTTTAAATAATTTAACACATCATCTTCTTTAAATAATTTAGATTTTTCAATCTCTATTCTTTCTTCCAATGCCTTTATAAAATTTGCCAAATATTTTTTTGTGGCTTGTAGCAGCTCACAATTCTGCTTTAACTGCTCATAGTCTTGTGGTTTTATAAAAATACCTAAATTGTCATATTTTAAAGGTTTATCAAAAAAATCACTTATAATGTTGATATATTCTTTGGATTTCCCATAGAATTTAATTAAATTTGTAGATGTTATTTGAAGATGGATGCTATTGTTTTTATAAACAAAAACATCATTGCAATCTAAATTTTCCTCATTAGCAAAAAAATTAATTGGGATAAAACCTGTCAAATCTCCATTCATTACTCCCTTAAAAAAACTTTCATCAATAGGCTTGTTAAATCCAAATTTATTTGCCAAAGCGCACATTGTATCAAATGCTTTTTCTGGTTTAATTTCCTCCATATCAATGTAGGTGATATTTTCACTTGGCATCATATTGCAAAGCGATGTTTGATATATTGTATCATCATTAATCCATCTAGGTAGATATTTCATACTCGGTTTATCTGCATAATAAAATTTTCTTCCAATATCACCAACATACATTTTATTCTTAAAAACCTTACGATAATCACTATTTAAACATAAATCTTTTTCGCTTTTTGGATTTAAAATTGGATGATTCACACCCGTCTTTAATCTAGATATAGGATCTCTAACCAAAAAAACAATTGGAATGTTTATCTTCACTAAATTTAAGTATTTACAAATGATATTAAGCCCCTGTGATAAACTATACTGTCCATAAGTTATAATTGCATACTTATCCAAATTTTCATTAAAGCCATAGTATTCTATATATCTACTTTTTATGGGATTCATATGATGATATAAATACCCAATATTACATGCACTAAAAAAAGACATCATTGCAGCATGCCCAGAAAGCCCTCCAGATAAAAACACAAACTTATAATTATCCGGTAAAGGTAAATTCATTTCCCATGCAAGTTCAGCAGGAATATTTTTATAGTTAATCTTTTCGTTTTGATCATTTAGTTTTTTAGGATCAAGCAAAGAAGGGTAAGGGTGATTTTCTTGTTTGTATTTTTCTTTAAAATCTTTCGAAGATAGCCAAATTCTAATAAGATCAAAATGTTTTATAAAAAAGTCAAAATTATGAAATATGTTTTCTAATATAGGTTTATAATCTTTATGCTGTTTCAAAATATCAATCAAATCTTGAATATTTATTTTATGATTTTTTATTGTTGAATTGTAAAAATGATAGTGTAAATTTTGAGGTAATATGTTAATAATATTTTGAATATTTTTATATAGCTTATATTTTTCTTTTAACAAAGAAGGTAATTTAAAATACCCTCCTTTGTGCCAGGTTTTATGGGCTTTAATTAAAGCTTCTCCTAGCATATAAGAAAAATGATATTTATATTTTATGCTTTCATTATAATCTCTGCAAGATTCTACTTTAAGATATGTAAGTTGTGGAAATATTTTAATAGTTTGCTTATATAGTTTTTGTTCTTTTTTGTGTTGTTGATTTATCTTATATAATTTATATGATAGGGTTATATACCCTCCCCCATGTTGTTTTTTATGCTCTAAGATAGCAAAACCTAATTTATAAGAAAGTGAATTTTTTATCCTATCTATAGCGCTATTTGGGTTAAACATTAGAGTTCCTTGTATCAATATTGTGATTTGAGGTTGCAAAATTTTTCATAATCTTGTGGTGTTCCGCAAAATATTACATCACTCATTTTTATCTCATGATATTTAATTTGTTTATCATTTTTAATCAAATAGTTATATAATGGTGCTATATATAGTTCATTTTTTACATACAGCTTGTTTTCATACGAAAATTTAAAAGACTCTTTAAAGTCTTTGTTTTTTTTAAAATAATATAATCCACTACTACAAAGATTAGAAATTCTTTCTTTTTCAGTTGTCTTCAAAACATTTTTATCATCACCAGGTAAAACAAACGACCACTGTTCTCCATCAGCCTGAAATACTTCCAAATATCCATCCAATTTCTCATAGTCAAGATCAGGTAAAATATAATTGTATCTAAAAGTATCTATATTAAAAATCAATATATTTTCATTATCATCAATATGAGCTTTTTCCAATCCAAGCATAACCGTATGAGCCTGCCCTTGAGTTTCATCATCAAGTTTTACAAGAATTTTATTTTTGATTTTAAGTTTTTCACACTCATCTGCAATAAAATTTTCGGTATTATGTATATCTCTATAAATAAATAGAAAATTGCAATCTTCAAAATAATGCTTAAACCCAAAAACCGCATTATAAAATACAGTTTCATTTTGTATTTTAAGCATATATTTTGGTATTTTATAACCTGCATTTAAAAATCGCGAACTAAGTCCAGCCATAGGAAAAATAATAGTCATACCAAACCTTTATCTTTAAAATAAAAATATAATCTAAAAATATTAGCAAATAAAGCTTTTTGTCTGTCACTATCATCAGCATGCAAAGGAAGCATAGAAGCAAATAGGTGTATAGCAATAGAGCAAATTTGCTTATCAATTTCGAACATTGTAAAAAATTCTTCCTGAATTTTAACTACTTCATCACTCACATCTATAGACAAAAATATTTTATCTTTTTGAATTTCACATCTTGAAAAACCAGAAACAATAAAATCATACAAACCTAATACAGAGTGTACCAATTTCGCATAATCATAACGTATATCTCCATAGACTGTTATATTCTCATCAAAGTCCATTCCCCTAGGATCAAATGTTTTTATATTCTTTGATCTAAAATCATACACAATATTGCTAAAACAAAAATCTCCATGAATTAATCTTATATCTTGTTTTTGTGATATATTTTTATCTAATGAATTTAGGATTTCACATATCGATATACTTTCATAATTACCAAAAGAATATTTTTTAGAAAAACTAATTTCTGGATGATTGATTTGTTTTAATCTTTTTAACGTTTTAGCTTTATAATCAAAAACAATCTCTTTATCACTTTTAAATTTATGAATAGTGTTTAAAAATACTTTTATAGACCCAAAAATATTACGCCAAATATAATGTGGTAATTTTCCAAAAACAAACAACTCTAATAAGGTATTATGGTACAAATACTCCAATCGATAAGAACCTGCTTTTTCGCAATAAAATCTTGGCAAGTACATGTTATATTCTTGTGGAAATTTTCTATACCAATTGATCTCGGCTCTGATTTTACTATCCCAATTTGAAGACTTTATCACAAAGTTTTCATCAATTAATAAATGATTAAAAGCTCTTTGTGTGCTAAATTTTTTTTTAGAATGAAAATAATTTGTTATCAAGCCAAAATCTAACCATGAGTTATCTTGAACTATACTAAAAGCATGAATATTGGAATATTCTCTTAACCCATCAACAAAAGAATAATGATTATCCAAAAGACACTTAACTAAAAAGTATGGATATTCAATATTCATAAAACCAGATAAAACCAATTCATAGTCTTCCGAAATGTTATTTTTTATCCTATAATTCAATACTTTCTCTTTAAACAAGTACGCCCATTTATAATTCTCTTTTACCTTTGAAACCACCAAATGATTTTTTAAAGACTGTATAGAACTAAAATATGTATCACCGTGCAATATATAAATCGACTCATTGATTGGAGAATTCATATTAATAGCATAAATCAAAGCTTCTGCCAATTGCATACTTTCAGGAATATATAAAATCTTTACACCTAGTGATTTTAACTTTAGAAAATCATATCCACTAATTTGAAAACTTTGAGGAAGAGTTAATATTATCGACTCATTTAAGTTGCGAAAAAGCTCAATCTGATACTCATATAATCTTTTATTACCCAGTGGCAAAAAAGAAGGAGGAATTTTTCCAAATTCTAGCTCAAAATCATCAGAGCAATAAGCCGATGACATAATAAAAATCATCTATTTCCTCCATCTTTATATGGATTTTCTTTTTGAAGAATCTCGATAATTTCCTCATAAGAATATCTTGCGAATTCAGAAGGTCTTATAGCTTTATCATCGACATAGAAACCATCGTAACCACACCATGGCTTTCCTATAACAATATCATCATAAGGAACTTTATGCTTATCAAGCCACTCTACAATTATTGGCAATGTATTATGCTTAATTTTTTCAATATCACCCTGATATGTTCTCATATTTCTACTAGTAAATATAGTTACTTTAAAACCTAATTCCTTATAATAACATAGTTGCCTTAAAACATCTGTATTTATTGGCTTATCTTTGTAAGAAGCATCAGTATCTAATGTTAAAGTTCCATCTAAATCAATAATAATATTCTTAATAGTCTTTCCTTGTTTTTATTATATTATACTTTTTTTATCTTTCTTTAGTATTAATTACCATCCAATTCTTTACACATTCTTTCGAATTCTTGATAGTATTTCCAAGAGGCAACTATATCGGGTCTGCATTGCTTAAGATGAGCAAACTCTCTATCAAATTTTTCTTTATATTGCAGCACTATCTTTTTATCTTTTCTCATAAACATAAGCATATCTTTTTCATTAATAAGTTTTTTTCTTTCATTTAAATAAAATGACTCCAATCTATCAAAATACTCAAGAAAAAAACCTACAATAAAGCTATCACGAATTATATGTTTTAAACTATCATAGTCAATACGCTTAGCATATACTATCAAACAAATTTCATTTAATAAAAAATCACTTATAGTAAACAAATTATTGCAATCTATATACTCATCTGAATATTTTTTTTGCTTAGTTATTTCTAATACAATATTACTATTCCCTTGTCTGATATGGATTCTTTTCGGAAAAAACAACAAATCAACATGATAATCCGAAGAATTTGTTTTTTGATAAAATAATTCATTATCATTAGGAAATTTAAAACCGAGCTTTTCCGATAAATCACAAAGTGTTTTGTATGATCTTCCAGGTAAAATATCATCCATACTTATATAAAAAATTTTATTAATATTTTTTATAACATTAATTTTTAAATTTAAAATAAAAAAATCTCCATATTTATCATAAGCATATTCTTTAACAGTATTTAATGTAGGATTTCCTTTTATATCTGGATAAGCATAAGGTACTTTAATATCAAATATTTCATTTAAATTAGAATATACATCAATATCACTTCGAATTTGTTCTTTTGGGTGTTTTAAATTTCCATAATGGTTTACAATCGGTCTTAAAGTAGATATAGGATCTCGTACCACACAAATAGCAGGCACGATTTTTTGTATTAAGTAATAAAATTTTAACACCATATTTTTATGTCTTTGTTGAACTTGTCCAGCTAAAATAATAGCATTATAACAACCTAAACACTTCATCAAAAGACGGTAACTATCCATATATTGAAAAATAGGATCTCCCCAATGTCGATTTAAGTTAATATCGCAAATTCGAAGGTATCTTGTCATAGTTGTGGTTCCCGCTCCATGAATAAGCAAAAACACAAACTTATAATTATCCGGTAAAGGTAAATTCATTTCCCATGCAAGTTCAGCAGGAATATTTTTATAGTTAATCTTTTCGTTTTGATCATTTAGTTTTTTAGGATCAAGCAAAGAAGGGTAAGGGTGATTTTCTTGTTTGTATTTTTCTTTAAAATCTTTCGAAGATAGCCAAATTCTAATAAGATCAAAATGTTTTATAAAAAAGTCAAAATTATGAAATATGTTTTCTAATATAGGTTTATAATCTTTATGCTGTTTCAAAATATCAATCAAATCTTGAATATTTATTTTATGATTTTTTATTGTTGAATTGTAAAAATGATAGTGTAAATTTTGAGGTAATATGTTAATAATATTTTGAATATTTTTATATAGCTTATATTTTTCTTTTAACAAAGAAGGTAATTTAAAATACCCTCCTTTGTGCCAGGTTTTATGGGCTTTAATTAAAGCTTCTCCTAGCATATAAGAAAAATGATATTTATATTTTATGCTTTCATTATAATCTCTGCAAGATTCTACTTTAAGATATGTAAGTTGTGGAAATATTTTAATAGTTTGCTTATATAGTTTTTGTTCTTTTTTGTGTTGTTGATTTATCTTATATAATTTATATGATAGGGTTATATACCCTCCCCCATGTTGTTTTTTATGCTCTAAGATAGCAAAACCTAATTTATAAGAAAGTGAATTTTTTATCCTATCTATAGCGCTATTTGGGTTAAACATTAGAGTTCCTTGTATCAATATTGTGATTTGAGGTTGCAAAATTTTTCATAATCTTGTGGTATCCCAATATCAATAAAATAATCATCAAAATTTTGGGTTTGTATTTTTAATATCTTATGATTTACTTGCAAAAAATCTTCAAAAGAAAATTTTTTCTCTAAATCAAATTCATCAAAAATATCTTTTTTTAGTAAGTATATACCACCATTGATTAAACCTTGCTTTTTAGATACTTTTTCTTCAAAAGATATTACAATACCTTGATCATCAACATTTACAGTACCATATCGATCAAAATTTTGCATTTGTTTTAATGCGATACAAATTTTACTATCATTCAAAACAAGTTTTTTTAGATCAATATCAAAAATAGTATCGCCATTTAAAACATAAACTTGACTTTGTATAAATTTCAAAGCATCTTTTATAGCTCCACCTGTACCCAAAAGTTCTTTTTCAATGTTATAGCGTATTTTTATACCTTGAAATTCATCTTTAAAGAACTCTTGAATAAGTTCATATTTATACGAAACACTTAAAACAACTTCAGTAATTCCTTGTTTTTTTAAATACTCCAAAACAAAAGCTAAAAACGGCTTTCCATTAATAGGCGCCATAGGCTTTGGAAGATCTTGCACTACACTTTTTAACCTTGTGCCAAGACCTCCTGCTAAAACTATAGCTTGCAATCAAAACCCTTTACCAAAAAGCTCTTCTTCTACTATAGCACAGATGATATGACCTATTAAAATATGCGCTTCTTGAATCCTTGGTGTACAAGATGATGGTACTTTGATACAATAATCACAAAGTTTATTCATAGCACCGCCACTAGCCCCGGTTAAACCTATGCTTAAAATTCCTTTTTCTTTACAAATTTCTAAAGCTTTTAAGATATTTTTACTATTTCCACTTGTAGAAATTCCTATAAAAACATCTCCGCTCACACCTTGAGCTTGCACTTGTCTTGCAAATAAATTTTCATAACCATAGTCATTGCTAATAGCTGTTAAAATACTCGTATCAGTACTTAAAGCAATGCTTGCAATACCAGGTCTATCAAAGTAAAATCTACTCACAAACTCCCCAGCTATATGCTGCGCATCAGCTGCACTTCCTCCATTGCCTGCTAGTAAAGTTTTATTGCCATTTTTATAGGCGTTGACCACTTTTAAAGATACCTCTTTAATTACACTGATCATATCATTATCATTTAAAATCTTAGTTTTAATATCAATTGAATCAATAAAATGAGATTTTATATATAAATTTAAATTTTCCACGATTTTGCTCCTTCTTTAGTGAAGTAGAATTCTTGCACATATCCTTGCTGTTCATTTAGAATTTTTTTAAGTTTATATTTTTTTATAGGATCAACCATAAAAAACATAAACCCTCCAGCACCCGCTCCACTTGTTTTGCCACTATAGGCACCATTTTCCATGGCTAAATGATAAATTCTTTCAAGCTCATCATTACTTACTATATCGGAAATGATCTTTTTTGATTGCCATGACCTACCTAGGATTTGAGCTATTTTATTAAAGTCAGCTCTAAACAATGCTTCTTTCATATCTAGCGCATCTTGTTTTATCGCGTGCATAGCATTAAGTGAATTTTCATCTCCTAGCTTTCCTTTTTTATGCTCTTCTATATCTTTAGCTTCTCTGGTAATATTTGTAAAATAAAGCAAAACTCTGGCCTCAAGCTCGCTTGCTATCCAATTTTTAATGCGTAAAGGGTTAACCATCACTCTTTTTTGATCATAAAATTCCATAAAGTTAAATCCACCAAAAGTTGCTGCATATTGATCTTGTGCACCACCTACTATAGCCATATCTTCTCGTTCAATCTCATAAGCCAAACGTGCGATCTCATACTCACCCAAAGGTAAATTCAACCACTCAGCAAATGCTTTGATAATACCCACAACCAAAGTAGAACTACCACCAAGTCCACTACCACTTGGTACATCTGAATAAGTATGCAAAGAAAAACTCAAAGGTTTTTTAACATAGTCTTTTACTAAACGATTGTAAATTGCTTTATAAAGATCTAGCTTACCGTCATTTTCTAAAAAATCTTTGCTTTTATATTCTACTTTTGCATTTGTATCTGATGAATCAAAAATGATTTTCCCATCTTCTCTTTCTACTAAAGTACAATGTACATATAAAGATATAGTCGCATTTAAAACATAACCTGTGTATTGATCACAATATAAATTTATATCAGTACCCCCACCAGCTAAACCCAAACGCAATGGAGTTTGAGAACGAATTATCATGATTGCTACCTATTTAGTGGGATTCTACCCATAGAGATTTCTTTTCTCCAATGATTTAGTAAATCCTCAAACATCTGTCTAGCTGGAATTTCTGGCTTCCAATTGATATAACTTTTGATTTTAGTATTATCAAACATTTGATAATCTGCATCAATAGGACGCAATCTTTCTTCATCTTGTTCTACTTTGATATCTTTTCTTGCAGAAAGACTCAAAAGTATATCGATAACCTCAGGAAGTTTAAAAGCTTCTTCACCTGCTATATTAAAAGCTTCCCCGCAAGGAACTTTACCTTTTTCACTTTCTAACGAGAGTAAATAATAAGCCCTTATAGCATCACGGCAATCTTGAAAAGTTCTTACACTCGATAAATTTCCTACTTTGATAATAGGCTCTTGATAACCCGCTTCAATCAATGCGATTTGTTTTGCAACCGTACTTTCAAAAAATACATCAGAGCGTCTTGGACCACTATGAGTTCCCATCCTGGTGACATAAGTTTTTATACCATAAGCCTCGCCATAAAATCTTCCCAAATAATCCGTACCGATTTTACTTATACTATAAGGACTTGCACCATGAAAAGTTGTATCTTCATTTAACTTAATACCTACTTTTGCCCTACCATAAACTTCACTAGAAGAACACACATGCACTACAGGATCATAGCCATCTTTGGCTTTTAACAATCTAATATTTTCTAAAATATTTGCTGTGCCTATGATATTAGTTTGTAAGGTTTCTATAGGTATATCAAAAGAAGTTTTTGGGTAAGACTGTGCAGCCAAATGAAAGATCACATCCGGTCTTTTGCTTTCAAAAAGCTTTTGAATGCTTGAATAATCATTCAAATCAGCATAAAAAATGCTAATTCTATCTTTTTTATTGATCCTATCACTTAGATGATAGATATTATCCATAGGTTCTTGCCAACGCATCATACCTATAACATTATAATCTGTATTTTCTAGCAAGAAATCTGCCATTTGTGAGCCAACTTGACCTGTAAAACCTGTAATTAACACTGTTTTTTTCATATCAAAACTCTCTTAAGCTTTTTTACTATTTTGAAGATAATCTTCATACATCATCTTAATACCTTCTTCAAGTTCTATTTTATGTTTCCAACCCAAAGAATGAATTTTAGAACAATCAAGTAGTCTATTCATAGAACTATCTGGTTTGCTTATATCAAATTTTATTTCACCTTGATACTGTGTAATTTGTTTTATTAAATAAGCTAATTCTGCAATAGATAAATCACTACCTGTGCCCACATTAATATGTGTATTTTTTATATTATTTTTAGATAGATCACTAAAATTAATATTATTCATTATATATATACAAACATCTGCTAAATCATCTGAATGCATAAATTCTCTCCTAGTCTTACCTGCGCCCCAAAGCTCTATATGTTCTTCATGAATTCCATTAGCATTAAGATAATTTATCGCTTCATCTTGATCTTGCAAGTTAAGATCTAATAAAATTTCATCATACCTCTTTTCATTAAGAAGTTTTGCTAAATGAAATTTTCTAAGCATCGCTGGCAATACCCTAGCTGTTTTTAAGTTATAATCAGCTGTTTTTCCATATAAATTAGTCAATGCAACTGAAATAAAATTAGTATTATATTGTAAATTATAAAATTCACACATTCTAACTCCAGCAATCTTTGCTAAAGCATATGGTTCAGCATTATATTCTAACTCACTTGTAAGCAAACTTTCTTCTTTGATAGGATTGTCTGCATGTTGAGGATACATCCAAGAACTACCAAAAAAAATTAATTTTTTTACATTTGAACTATACGAATTGAAAAATATATTATTCTGAATTGTTAAATTTTCGTATAAAATATCAGCTGGAGCTTTTACACCCAAAGCACTCATTTTTGCCGCTGCAAAAAAAACATATTCTGGTTGATTATTATCAAAAAATTTTTTTACAGCACCAAAATCAAGTAAGTTTAACTCTTCCCTTGTTGCATATATTAGATTATTACAACCTAGTTTTTGCAATTTTTCCATTATAGCACTTCCAGCAGATCCACGGTGTCCTACTATATAAATCTTAGATTTTTTTTCCATAAATCACTCCTTGCTTACAGCTAAAATATCTCTTTCTGAAAGGATCGGAGATTTTGTTGGCCAATCAACCCCTATTCTCTCATCATTCCAAGCATAAGTGAATTGTTCATTTGCATCAACATATTCTCCTTTATATGCGCATTTGTAATAATATACCGCACTTTCACTACTTACATAATGTGCATTTCCAAATCCAGCTGGAACTAAGATAATTTTTTGGTTATCTTGATTTATTATAAATTTTTCATGTTTTAAATAAGTAGGTGAATCTTGCCTACAATCAACCACAACCTGATGGATTTCTCCATAAACACAAGTAGCTAGTTTATATGTTTTATGATCCCCGTGTATACCTCTTATAACATTATGTTTAGAGTGAATAAATTTATCATGTATAAATTGAAGATTATCTGGCAAAAGTTTATCTATGGTTTCACTTGTAAAAGCTGTCCATATCTCTCCTCTCAAATCCCTAAATTTATTAGGAGTTATTATATATACTCCTTTTAAAATTTTTGATTCTTGTATATCAAATTCTATCGCCATACTTACCTCTTTTTAATCTCTTTTTTTAGTCTTTTTATCTCAAACCACAGT
>NZ_JAKMTG010000017.1:0-12754 GCF_025773055.1 Campylobacter sp. CNRCH_2013_0671h | reverse complement strand
GCGACCCATTATTAATACATCTTTTGCAAAAGTATGCAGGTTGTAATCACCTCCAACTACTGCCAAGAGTTTTCCATTGGAATATATTGGAGCCGTATAAGAAACTGTTATAGAGTCATCTTCTATGCTTTTATAAGGATCTGATACTACAAGTTTTCCCACGCTTTTGGCCTCTTGATACCATGACCTTGTTCTTGCATCAAATCCGGTTTCTTCAGGACTTCTAATAATTCTGTTAGATTGATATAATTTTCCATCGTCATTAAATCCAATATATACTACATTAAAGCCAGCTGCTTCTTTTACTGTTTCTAATATATCAAATAGTTCGCCAGAATTAACCCTTGGATTTTTTTCTACAAATTTAACAATAGAAGCAATGGCATCTCTTTTTGCTCCAGAATATATATTGTATGCTGAATTAACATCAAACATAGTTTTTTTCTGAATTTCTTCTAGATAATAACTAGTGCTTTCTTTAGATTGATAATAGCTAATCATATTAACAACTATTAGTATAATAGCTATTAAAAAACAGGCTATTGTTGTCAATTTATTAGATAAACTGTTAAATTTAAACATACTTGTTCCTTTTTAGTTATTTTTTGGCCGGGTATTTTACTTATAAAATAATTAGAAAAAAATAAAAATTTTTTATCTTTTTGAAAACATATGTAGTTTTTATATTTTTTATGTGCATTTAAGTTTTAATAAGTATAATTTCAACTTTAATGCGGGAATAGCTCAGGGGTAGAGCACAACCTTGCCAAGGTTGGGGTCGCGAGTTCGAATCTCGTTTCCCGCTCCATTATCACCCGCCCGGGTGGTGGAATTGGTAGACACAAGGGACTTAAAATCCCTCGGAATTTTTCTTCCGTGCCGGTTCAAGTCCGGCCTCGGGCACCACTTTTTGGTAACTCAAGGCGACATAGCCAAGCGGTAAGGCATGGGCCTGCAAAGCCTTGATCTCCGGTTCGAATCCGGATGTCGCCTCCAATGCGATGTTAATACTTGATATTTTTATTCTTTTACGGGAGATGGCTGAGTGGTCGAAAGCGGCGGTCTTGAAAACCGTTGAGGGTCACACCTCCAGGGGTTCGAATCCCTTTCTCCCGGCCACTTTAACATAATTTTTCATATTTTGTTTTACATTTAAAAAGATATTTCTTAATTTCTTTAAGAAATTAAGAAAATTATTCTAAGTCTAAAACCCCGCCTTTGCTAGCATTACTAACAAGTTTTTGATACATTTTAAGCCATCTTGAATTTATTTGCTTATAAGGCATTTTAAAATTTGCTTTGCGTTTAGCAATTTCATCTTGGGCTAAATTTGCATTGATGCTGTAGGTATCTACATCAATTTCTATCTCATCACCATCTTTTAAAAGCGCTATAAGTCCACCTTCTGCAGCCTCAGGAGAAATATGGCCTATGCTAAGTCCTCTTGTAGCTCCGCTAAAACGACCATCTGTTATAAGTGCAACTTTAGCACCAAGCCCCATGCCTGTGAGTAATGAAGTCGGACTAAGCATTTCTTGCATGCCAGGTCCACCTTTTGGTCCTTCATAGCGTATCACGCACACATCGCCTTCTTTAACTTTACCTTTTATAATGCCTTTAATGGCTTCTTCTTGAGAGTTAAAACAAACCGCTTTTCCTTTGAATTTACGCTCGCCCATAATACCTGCAGTTTTTATCACACAGCCTTGCTCAGCCAAATTCCCAAAAAGTATAGCAAGCCCACCTACATTTGAATAGGCATTGTCTATTTTTCTTATAATGTTTTCATCTTTAATATCAGCATTCTCAATGCGCTCTTTTAAAGTTTTTCCACTAATATCTAGAGTGTCAAGTTCTAAAATATGGCCTGGTTTTTTAGCTATTTCAGCTATTACCGCACTTACTCCACCTGCTTTGTGTATATCTTCCATATATATTGTGTTTAAAGATGGAGCGATTTTGGCTATATGGGCCACATTAGCACTGATGTGATTGAGTTCTTTTATATCCAAATTTACACCCGCTTCATAAGCAATGGCAAGCATATGTAAGATAGTATTTGAGCTTCCACCCATAGCCATATCAACAACTAAAGCATTGTTAATGGACTTTTTAGTAATAATATTGCGAATTTTAAAACGCTCATCTAGTGCAATTTCACAAATTCTACGCGCAGCTTTTCTTAAAAGCTCTTCTCTTTCTTTGCTAAGTGCTAAAATAGTTCCATTTCCTTCTAGTGCTATACCCATAGCCTCGCATAAAGTATTCATAGAATTTGCAGTAAACATACCCGAGCAAGATCCACCGCTAGGACAAGCTTTGCATTCTATATCTTTTAAATCCTCTTCATCGATTTTTTTAGCCTCATAAGCTCCCACTGCTTCAAAAACAGAACTTAGACTGATTTTTTCTCCATGTTTATTTACTCCTGCTTTCATAGGTCCACCACTAACGAAAATAGTCGGCACATTAACTCTTAAAGCCCCCATGAGCATACCTGGAGTAATTTTATCACAATTTGGGATACAAATTAGTGCATCAAGTTGGTGTGCATTCATCACTGTTTCAATAGAGTTTGCGATGATTTCACGACTTGGTAAAGAATAAAGCATACCATCATGCCCCATAGCTATACCATCATCAACACCTATGGTGTTAAATTCAAAAGGAATACAGCCATTTTTTCGGATTTCATCTTTAATGATTTTTGCATATTCATTTAAGAAAAAATGTCCTGGGATGATATCTATATAGCTATTTGCTACACCTATAAAAGGCTTATTAAAATCTTCATCATTTAAGCCACATGCTCTAAGTAAAGAGCGATTTGGTGCTTTTAAGTGTCCTTTTTTGATTGCATCACTTCTCATTTGTATCCTTTTTTAAAGTAAAAACTATCATTTTATGCTTTTATTTTGCAATTTTTGCTTAAATTTTTTAAACTTAAATAGTATTTTAAAGAAAATTATTTAAAATGTGCAATTATTTTGATTTAAGGAATGTAATGCTTTTAACTAATCCGGTATTTATAGGTGTTTTGTTAATGACGCTTTTGTGTTTTTTTAGGTTTAATGTTTTGCTTAGTGTTTTGCTTTCTGGGCTTTTTGTAGGCATTTGGTCTAAATTTATGCATATGGAGCATTTAAGTTTGGTGGATTTTTTTACCCAACTTCCACAAGCTATGATGGATTCTATGAAAGTTTTAATCGATGGTATGCAAGGGAATTTGCAAACAGCACTAAGTTATATTTTGCTTGGAGCGGTGGCTGCTGCTATATCAAAAACTAATCTAACAGCATATTTGATTAAAATAGTTTCGCATTATATTTCACATAAAAAATACTTACTTATACTTTCTTTGGCACTTATTGCTTGTTTTTCGCAAAATTTAATCCCTATCCATGTAGCTTTTGTACCTTTGTTAATTCCACCTTTGTTGAAACTTTTTAATAAATTAAAAATAGATCGTAGAGCTATAGCTTGTGCATTAACTTTTGGACTTACCACACCTTATATGGTGGTGCCTTTAGGTTTTGGGCTTATTTTTCAAACTTTGCTTGTGGATAATTTAAATTCAAATGGGGTGCAAATTAGTCTAGGAGAAGTTTCTCAAACTATGGCTTTTGCAGCTATTTGTATGTTAGTTGGTTTATTTTTGGCTGTATTTGTATTTTATGCTAAGCCAAGAGAATATCAAGAAGAGCAAATTGCCAAAATGGATTTTGAAAATCTAAAAATGAGTAAAAAAGAATGGGGAGTTTTAGCTGGCCTTGGATTGACTTTGATTTTACAAATTTTAACGCACAATTTACCTTTATCAGGGCTTTTAGGTTTTGTATTGATGGTGGTTTTGGGTGGAGTAGAGTATAACAAAGTTAATTTAGTTTTTGATGATGGGCTTAAAATCATGGGTTATATAGCTTTTGTAATGCTTGTTGCTTCAGGATATGGAGAGGTTTTAAAACAAAGTGGAGGTATAGCTGAGCTTGTAAAAACAAGCGTGCCTTTTATGGAGCAAAGTCACTTTTTAGCTATTTTTATTATGCTAGCTATAGGTCTTTTAATCACTATAGGTATAGGCAGTTCTTTTGGTACTATTCCTATCATCGCTGCCTTATTTTGTCCTATATGTATAGAACTTGGTTTTTCACCTGCTGCGATTATTTTTATCATCGGTGTTGCTGGAGCTTTGGGCGATGCAGGATCACCTGCTAGTGAAACGACTTTGGGAGTGAGTGTAGGGCTTAATGCAGATAAGCAAGGTGATCATATAAAAGATACTTGTATACCAACCTTTTTATGCTTTAATGGCTCTTTGCTTATCTTGGGTAGTGTTATAGCATTTTTCTTAATTTAAAATATTAAAAGTCTAAAAAGGCTTTTAATATTCAAATTCTTCCATATAACCACAATCAATTGTAAGAATTTTCATTTGAAATGATTTTATAAACTCGATTATAGGTTCAACTCCACCATAAGGAAAAGAAATGGGGTAAAAATACAATTTGGCGATATTTTCCTCTATTTTTTCTATGGAGTGAAAATAGTATTCTCCATTTCCTATGCAGTCAAAAATATCATCAAACCCCCAACAATCTTTGCTTGAGAAATATTCTAATTCTTTTTTGCTGTAAAAATTATATATACTTTTATCTGTGTATAAATCTTCTATTTGTAAATTCTCATCTTTTAAGATTTTGATATAATTAAACAAATCGCACAATCTTTTAAAAGACTTTTCATTATTAATGATAAACTTAATAAAGCAAAATTTTTCCATTTTAATACATTAACAATATTCCACTTGAAAGTCTGCTTGAAGATTTATTATACTCAATAAGACTCTCACCGTATCCGTTAAAATACTGAGTGTAAATATATAAGCCATTGTTAGAAATTTTATAAGCTCCGCTTATTTCTACTGCACCGCGGTTATTAGCAAAATTTAAATTATTACGCCACAATATATTGATAAAATAATCATCTTGGGTATAAGCAAGATTAATATCAAAATTACCTAAATATTTTTCTATATCAGGATTATCATCTTCTGAACTTTTTTCAGGAATTCTTAGCCAAACTCTAGGTATGAACATAAAATCGCCAAAAAACCATGCATTGCTTAGATAAATTCTATTCCATGATCTTGATTTTGGATCATTTTGCCCGTTAGATTCATGTAATAAGCCTATGCGTACATCTTTTAAATTCTCAAAAGCACCATGTCCGCTTATAGGAAAGTTGATAAAAAATTCAGGTAAATAGTTTGTTTCTCTAAAAGGAGCAGAATGTTTATAAAGTTGCCACCATGAAATTTGCGTATAGCCTATGTTATAACTTTCATTTAAACCCAAAAGATTTTCAAAAAGAGTTTTTTTAAGGCTTACTTGAAATTTAGTTTCAGTGCTTTTATAATCTCTCTTGCTAAAACTATAAGAAACAGGCATAAAATAGCTAAGATTATGCGTGCTAATACCAAAAGGATTGTATGATTTTTCTGTGCCAAGGTAGTTTGCTAAAGCTTCATTTTTTGGATTAATATCATCTAATTTTTTCTCTTTGGATGTATTTTGCTCAAAATTAAAAGACTTTTCTAAACTTACTTCTTTTTGTTTTTCTTTTAAAGCTAAGCTTTTATAAATTTGCATAGCTTTTTTGTACTTACCTTGATTTTCATATTCTAAGGCTTGATTGAATAAATCCTCATTTGCTAAAGCACTAAAAGCACATACTATGGGTAGAATTGTCTTTTTCATGAAGCCACTTTTTATATTCTTTAAAATAATTTAAATTTATAAACTCATTATCATCTTCAAATTCTATAAATTCTGCTTTCATTGTATCACAAAAAAGGGCTAATTTGTGATTGTTTTCTTGTAAAAATTGCAAAGTTTTTTCAAAATTCCTACTATGGTAAAATCCACATAAATAATGCTTGTGTTTTTTTGTGCTTGCTAAGAGTATATTTTGTGATTTTAGATGATCAAAAAGCTTGTAAAAACTTTCTTTGTTTATGTTTGGAGTATCCACGCTAAGGATAAATACATAGGTATTTTTAAAATGTTTAAGTATGGAATTTAAGGCAATGAGTGGAGAGTAGTTGTTTAAATCCTCATCTAAAATAAGTGCTAAGTTTTTTTGATGAAATTTATCTTTTTTGCTGCTAATAAAAACTTGATTAAAAATCCTTGACATTTTTTCATATTGATAAAGAGTTAAGTTTTTATTATCTACTTGTAATAAGCTTTTATCTTCTCCCATACGCGAAGATTTTCCTCCGCATAAAATCACACAAGGATAGGGAATTTTTTCACTCATAAAAAACCTCATAAATTCATCAAAATATTTTATAATACATTTATGAAATATACAGATTTAATACAAATAAAAGATTATTTTAAACAATTTCAAAGACTAAATTATCTCAAACGCCTTGATGATAATATCTTAGAGCTTAGCTTAGATCATCAAGCTTTTATACTAGACTTAACGCGTGGAAAAAGTGGAATTTACCAAGATAAACTCCAAGCAAAAGTCTATAATGCACCTTTTGATTTTATGCTAAAAAAATACTTCTCTAACGCAAAGATTTTAAATTTAGAAGTATTAGAAAATAATAGAATTTTATCTTTTGAAGTTTTATCAGAAAAATCTTACAAAGCTTATGGGGCTAAGATTTATTTTGAATTTACAGGAAAAAACACTAATGTAATCATCACAGACACTGATGATATTATCATAGAAGCTTTGCGTCATATAGATAAAAGCTACCGCGTTGTAAAAATAGGCGAAAAACTCCAAGCTTTAAAAGCTTATGAGATAAAAGAAGAATTTGTAAAGATTGATGATTTTAATGTGTATTTTAAAGAAAGTGCTAAAAAGTTACAGCAAGATCGCTTAAAAGATATAAAAGAAAATAAACTTTTAAATATAGATAAAAAAATCTTTACTCTTAAAGAGAGTATAGAAAATTTAGAACAAGAAAGTAATTTATTAAAAAAAGCTCAAGAATTAAGCCAAAAAGCAGATGTTTTATTTGCTAATTTAAATTCTTTAAAAGATTATCAAAGAGAATTTATTTTGCAAGATTTTAATGCAAATGAGCTTGCCTTTAAACTCGAAGATACACCTAAAAATAGTGCGAATGAATTTTATAAAATGGCTAAAAAGCTAAAACAAAAGGCTAAAAATATCAATATAGAAAGAGAAATTTTAAGTGAAAAACTTGATTTTCTAATAAATTTAAAAGACTTAATTGCTAAAAGCACCTCTTTGAGAGAATTAGAAGTTTTAATGCCTAAAAAAACTAAAAAAACAAAAAAAGAGGAACTAAATGCAGGGGTTAGTAGCTTTTATTTTGATGAGTTTAAAATCAGCGTAGGACGCAATGAAAAAGCTAATGAATATTTATTAAAAATAGCTAAAAAAGATGATATTTGGCTGCATGTGAAAGATTATCCTAGTGCTCATGTGATCATTACTTCAAATAAATTAAAAATAAGTCAATTAGTGCTAGAATTTGCAGCAAAGCTTTGTGTGGAATTTTCCAAGCTAAGTTCTGGAGTTTATTTGGTCGATTATACTAGTAAGAATTTTGTAAAAATAAAAGAAAAGGCTTTTGTAAATTATACAAATTATAAGACTTTAAGCGTTTTAAAGGAGTAAGTATGCCTATAAGTCCCATAGGTGGTATTCATTTTGCTAACCAAAATGCACCAGTACATTCAGCACAAGCTAGTAATGAATTGGCAAAAGATTCTTTTGCAACTTTGGTAAATATGAGTGAATTTCAAGCAAAAGAAAAGGCGGTTGAAAAACTTGAAAAAGTTAATCAAACTCATGAAGTAAGCGATGAGGTAAAAGAAAGGCAAGAGGAAGAAAAAAAGCATTCTAAACATCATCAAGAACAAGAGCAAGAAGATGAAGATGAACAAGAGGGACAAGAAGTAGTTAAAAAAAGTTCTCATTTGCTTGATTTAAGTATATAGAAAGGATAAAAATGTTTTCAAAGACAAGAATTCTTAGTGCTATTGTGATGATAGCTGTGATAGCTGTTGTTGCTTTAGTGGATAATTTTTTGATTAATTTTGTGATTTTTGGTGTTTTATTGTTTTTGGCATTTAATGAAGCAAAAGCTATGTTTAAAAGCAAACATGCAAGTGTTTTTGTAGCTTTGTGTGTTTTTGCAATAGGAGCATTTTTAGATAAACCTTTCTTTATAGGCCTTTTGGCTTTGATTTTGATTTTAGGATATTTAGTTTATAAAAAAAGTGAAAATTTAAATGAACTTATGCCTTATATATATCCTACTTTACCTATTTTAATGCTTTATCAAGTATTAAGTTATGAGGGTATGTTTGTATTATTTTGGCTTATAGTGATTGTCGTTGCTTGCGATAGTGGGGCGTATTTTATAGGAAAACTAATTGGCGAGAGAGCTTTTTCTCCAACAAGTCCAAATAAAACTTTAGAAGGTGTTGTAGGTGGCATTGTTTGTGCGGGGATTTTAGGAACCATCATAGGCTCTTTTGAATTTAGCTTGGTAAAAAGTATTTATATATCTTTAATCGTAGCTATTTTTGCTGTGATAGGGGATTTGCTTGAGAGTTATTTTAAAAGACAAGCAGGTATTAAAGATAGTGGTAATTTAATCCCAGGGCATGGGGGAGTTTTAGATAGAATTGATGCTGTTATCATTGCAGCATTTGCAATGGCAACTTTAGTATGATCGTACTTGGAAGCACGGGAAGTATAGGAGTTAATACTCTTTTTATTGCTAAAGAAAAAAACATAAACATAGAAGCCTTATCTTGTGGTAAAAATATCAAGCTTTTAAATGAGCAAATAGCTCTTTTTAAGCCTAAATTTGTATGTATACAAGATGAAAAAGATAAAACCTTAGTTGATCATGATAGGATTTTTTGTGGTCAAGATGGTTTAAAAGCGATGATAGCTGAGTGCAAAAGTTCTTTAGTGGTAAATGCTATAGTAGGTTTTGCAGGCTTAAGTTCAAGTCTTATGGTGCAAAAGCTTGGTAAAATTTTAGCCTTGGCAAACAAAGAAAGCCTAGTAGTAGCAGGGAAATTTTTTGACACTTCTAAGATTAAAGCCATAGATAGCGAACATGCAGCACTAAAGTGCTTGATAGATAAAAGAAAAGATATTAAAAAGCTTTTTATCACGGCAAGTGGCGGGGCCTTTTATAATTATAAAATCAAAGATTTAAAAAATGTCAGTGTAAAAGAAGCTCTTAAGCATCCTAACTGGAGCATGGGAGCTAAGATCACCATAGATAGTGCTAGCATGTGTAATAAACTTTTTGAAATTATCGAAGCTTATCATCTTTACGGTATTAAACAAATAGATGCTTTGATAGAAAGAAAGTCTTTAGTGCATGCTTTATGTGAATTTAAAGATGGTGGTATGAGTGCATATTTTTCTCATGCAAATATGCGTTTGTCTATAGCTCAAGCGATTTTAGATGAGCATGATCAAAGCTTTATAGAAAATTTGGATTTGTTAGCTATGCCAAGTTTAAAATTTGAAAAAATTAGTTTAAAAAAATATCCTATATTTTCACTTAAAGATGAGCTTTTGAAAAAGCCTGACTTGGGTGTGATTATAAATAGTGCAAACGAATATATGGTGTATCAATTTTTAGCCCAAAAAGCGCAGTTTTTAGACATAACTAAGGGTGTTTTTAAGGCACTAGATCATTTTGGTGTGCCAAAGATTAACCAAATTGAAGATGTTTTTGAGTATGATAAGCAAGTTAGGCTTTATTTAGATAAGGAAATGAAGTGAGATATTTTTTAAGTATTTTGATTTTTATAAATGTGGTTTTTGCTTTAGAGTTTAGCGTTAAAGAAAATGGAAAAAGTTTAGATGATAATAATACGGTTTTAATCCTTGGAGGTATACAAGGAGACGAGCCAGGTGGGTTTCATGCTGCTAGTTTGCTTTTGAGTGATTATAATATCACTAAAGGTAAAATTATTGTCGCACCAAATTTAGCTTTTGAAAGTATTATTGCTAGAAATAGAGGAAATTTTGGAGATTTAAATAGAAAATTTGCCCATATAGATGAAAACGATCCTGATTTTCACACTATAGAGCGCATAAAAAAGCTTATTTTGGAACCTGAGGTAAATATGGTTATAAATTTGCACGATGGAAGTGGATTTTATAGACCTCAATATGAAAGCAAAGATAAAAATCCAAATCGCTGGGGCAATACTAGTATTATTGATCAAAGTGAGGTAAATTCTACTAAATATGCAGATTTGGAAAATATTGCTAAAGAAGCAGTGGAAAATATCAATAAAGCTTTAGTTAAAGAAGAACATCAATATCATTTAAAAAACACCAAAACCCAAGAAAGCAATGATAAAGATATGCTAAAGGCTTTAACTTATTTTGTGGTGTCAAATCACAAAGCAGCCTTTGCTAATGAAGCGAGCAAAAATTTACCAACGCATTTAAGAGTATATTATCATCTTTTGGCAGTGGAGTATTATCTAAAAAAGGCAAATATAGAATTTCAAAGAACTTTTGATTTAACTCCAAATGGAGTTTATAGAGCTATTGAAAAGCCTTTGGAGGTAAAACTTTTTAATGATAAAATTTTACTTTATCTTGATAAACCTGCTAGTGCTATAAATTTTTTACCTTTTCCTATTAATCAAGCTTTAAATTATGAAGCAAGTAATGAGATTACTGCAGTAATTTCCAATGTTAACTCATATTCAATCAATTATGGCAATCGCTTGCAAACAAGATTGTATCCTGAGTATTTTGAATTTTCAAATGCTCTAGATAGTGTTGAAGTGATAGTAGATGGAAAAAATATACAAACAAATTTTGCTCAAAAAATTATGGTAAAAGATAATTTTAAAATACCTTCTATAGCAGGTGTAAGAGTTAATGTTATAGGTTTTGATAGGGGTGTTGATGAAAGTGATATTGTTATAAGCAAAAACCAAATGCAAAGCCGTTATTCTTTGGATAAAAAAAGAAAAATTTACAGAGTAGAATTTTATGAGCTAAAGAATGCAAATTTAGCCGATCAAGTTTTAGAAAGAAAGACTAATTTTAAAGAAATTAAAAAAGCAAATATACCTGCAAAAGCCATAGAAAAAGCAGAACAAAAAGACAAATTTATCGGTATGATTTTAGTGGAATTTCAATGAGAGATTTGATTCTTGCCATAGAAAGCTCTTGTGATGATAGTTCTATTGCTATCATTAATAAAAATAGCTTTGAGTGTATCTTTCATACAAAAATTTCTCAAGAAAATGCCCATAGTGCTTATGGAGGGGTGGTGCCCGAGCTTGCCGCAAGATTACATAGTGAAGCTTTACCTAAGATTTTAAAAAGATGCCAAAAATACCTTGATAAACTTTGCGCCATAGCAGTTACAAATGAACCTGGCCTTAGTGTGAGTTTGATAGGTGGAGTAGCTATGGCTAAAATGCTTGCTATTAGTTTAAATTTACCGCTCATTGCGATTAATCATCTAAAAGGGCATATTTATTCTATGTTTTTAGATAAAAAAGCTAATTTTGATATGGGTGTGTTGCTTGTAAGTGGTGGGCATACTATGGTGCTTTTTATTAATGAGCAAGGTAAAATCACAGAATTAGCAAGAACAACCGATGATAGCTTTGGAGAAAGCTTTGATAAAGTAGCAAAAATGATGGATCTTGGCTATCCTGGTGGAGCTATCATAGAAAATTTAGCTAAAAATGTAAAAGAAAGTGATTTGGAATTTAGCATACCCTTGCTTCATTCTAAAGATTTAGCTTATAGTTTTTCAGGGCTTAAAAACCAAGTGCGTTTGGAAATTTTAAAAGAAGAATTAAGTTTGGAGCGTAAAAGTAAAATTGCCTTTGCATTTCAAAAAGCAGCCATAGCTCATATTTTAAACAAGTTAGAAAAAATTTTTAAAGAGTATAAATTTAAACGCTTTGGTATAGTAGGCGGAGCTAGTGCAAATTTAAGCTTAAGAAGTCAAATAGAGCATTTATGTCAAAGTTATCAATGTGAGCTTTTGCTAGCTCCGCTTGAGTATTGTTCGGATAATGCTTTGATGATAGCAAGGGCAGCTTGTGAGGCTTATGAGCGTAAAGAATTTGTAAATATAGAAGATGATCTTATAAAGCCTAAGGTAGAAAACTTACAAGGCATGTTATGAAAAAAGCTTTTACTATTATAGAGCTTGTGTTTGTAGTAATTATACTTGGAGTTTTAGCTGCGGTTGCTCTGCCAAAATTTAGTACAAGTAAAGATGAGGCAAGTGTAGTTCAAGCTTTGGGAAATTTAAAAATTTTTATTAATGATATAAGTGTTTATATATTAAAAAATGAAAGTCTTTCAAATATAGCTTTAATGAGCAATGTAACAAATATAAAAAATGAAGACTTATCAAATTTGCAAAATTCCACCAAAGAACTTGATTTTAGTGTAGGAAATGATGAGCAATGTTTTAAAGTGCTTTTTGTAGATAAAGAAAGTGTTTTGCTTTTAGCACTTATGGTAGATAATGCTCAAAAAAGCAAAGCTCAAAATATAGCAGATTTAAAAAATCAAGCTTTGAAAGATCCTAAAAATCAAAGCATAAAAACTCAATTAGATGAGGCTTTAAATGCTTTTAGTCAAAGTGAATTTGCAAGCACTTCAAAATCTAAAGCTTGTCAAGGTCTAATCCACTCTAAAGCTTTTAAAGATTTAGCTACTAGAGTGTATTTTCTAAGTG
>NZ_JAKMTG010000016.1:0-14390 GCF_025773055.1 Campylobacter sp. CNRCH_2013_0671h | reverse complement strand
TTAGCAGATACTTGATAAAATGCTATAATCTTGCTTTAAATTTTTTAAAGGTTTTTTATGGCTGCTGATGATCAAGAGAAAACAGAAGAACCCACATCCAAGAAAATAGAAGATGCGCGACAAGAAGGAAATGTCCCAAAAAGCCAAGATGCATCTGCTGTGGCTGTACTTATTATAGCTGTGGTTGTGGTGTTGTTTATGATGCCTTTTATAGGTGAGAGAATTAGCGGTTTATATCGTTTTTATCAAAGTTTTATAGGTATTGAAATTGATTTAAAGATTTTACAAAAAATCATTATAAAAACTATGATAGAGATGTTTATTATGGTATTGCCCATTACTTTAGTAATTATGGTTGCGGGTGTGCTTGGAAATCTAATGCAGTTTGGTTTTATTTTTACTACTAAGCCCATTACTCCAAATTTTAATAAAATTAATCCTATTAATGGGCTTAAAAATCTTTTTTCTTTAAAAAAGATTATTGAAGCTTTGAAAATTATACTTAAAGTCGGTGTTGTATTTGGTATAGCTTTTGTTTTTTTATTGCAATTTATGAAAGAACTTCCTAGAGTAGAACTTTATACGATTTATCCACAACTTTTATGGCTTAGGGATAAAGCTATTATACTTGCAGCTATTGTTATCATAGCTTTTTTGATTATAGGGCTTTTAGATGTACTTTTGGTAAGGTATCAATACTTTAAAAACTTACGCATGAGTAAGCAAGAAGTTAAAGATGAATTTAAACAAAGCGAGGGAGATCCTTTGGTAAAAGGAAGAATTCGTCGTTTGCAAATGGAAGCAGCAAGGCGTAGAATGGTGCAAGATGTTGCTAGTGCTGATGTTGTGATTACTAACCCTACCCACTATGCGGTTGCTTTGCGTTATGATAGTTCCAAAGAAGCTGCACCAAAAGTTTTAGCTAAGGGAGTGGATTTTTTAGCTTTGCGTATTAAAGATATGGCATATGAATACAATGTTATGATTTATGAAAATCCTCCTTTAGCTAGAGAACTTTATAAAGCTTGCGAGGTAAATGATCTTATTCCACCAGAGCTTTTTAAAGCAGTGGCAGAGGTTTTAAGCTTTGTTTATACTTCCAATAGACAAAAATTTGCCGATAGATTAAAATAAATTTAGCTTTTTAATTAAACTTATAATAGTCATAGTTATAGAAAGGGTGTAAATACCTAAAAGTGCTATGCGGTGGGATTTAAGATTGATTTTTTCCATGATTTTTATACCAAGATAAACTCCTAGCATAGAGCTAAATCCTACTAAGCTTCCATTTTGTAACACTTCTTTATCAATGATGTCATTATATACAAAAGAACTAATTCCTGAAATTGAAGCAAATATTACAAAAAATAAACTAAGTGGCACTACTTTTTTAGTATCATAGCCTAAAAAATAAGCTAAAATAGGGGTAATTAAAAGCCCACCACCAATTCCTAAAGATATAGCAAAAATTCCTGTAAATACGCCACAAATTAGCAAAATAGAATTTTTTAAGATATTAGAGTGGTTAATGTTTCCAATGGTGCTTTTTTGATTAAAAGCAAATTTTAAAAAGAATACAATACTCACGCATAGAAAAATACTTGTTAAGGTTATATCTGAAAAATACGAGAGTAAAAGCCCGCTAAACATCGCACCTAAAAAGCCTCCAAAGCCTATGATAAGTCCATCTTTTAAGATTAAATTTTTCTTTTTATAGTTTAAATAGGAACCAAAAATAGAAGCAAAAATCATTTGTACAACAGAAATTGCAACAGCATGATGAGAGCTAAGTCCTAAAGTAAGCATGAAAGGAACGATAATCATACCACCACCTATGCCAAAAACCCCTGAAGCCATACCTGAAAAAATTCCTATAATCATATAAGGAAGTAAAGTTAAATCCATAATTTATAAACCTTTAAATAAAAAATATTGTAACAAAATAAAATTTATTTATCTTTAGAAAATATAATCATAGTCGATTTATGATGATTATAAAGATTTTTTGGAGTTAATATGAAATTTTGTAAAAAATGCGTTATGCCAGATACTAAACCTGATTTGCATTTTAATGATGAGGGAATTTGTGATGCGTGTTGCTCGCAAGAAGCTAAAAATCATGAGATAAATTGGCAAGAGCGTGAAAAAGAATTTCTAGAACTCGTGAAAAAATATAAGAAACATCCTGTGTATGATTGTGTGATAGGAGTAAGTGGTGGTAAGGATTCTACCTTTCAAGTTTTAAAATGTCTTGAACTTGGACTTAATCCTTTGTGTGTTTGTTTTGAACCAAGTATTCCTACTAAAATAGGTAAAAAAAATTTAAAAAATTTAAACAATCTTGGTGTTGATTTAATCCATATCAAAAGAAATCCTTTGGTGTATAAAAAATTGGCCCGCGAAGCTTTTATAAGAACGGGTGATAATGAATGGCAAAACCATTTGGGGATTTTTACATGTGTTCCAAAAGTAGCTGTTGCTTTTGGTATTCCTTTGATTATTTGGGGGGAAAGTCCGCAGATTGAGTATGGTGGGCCAGCTAGCTCTAAAGAAAAAAACACTTTAGGTAGAGAGTGGCTTGAAGAATTTGGCGGACTTTTGGGTAATAGAATTTCTGATATGATTGGTGTTGATGGTATTAGAGAAAAGGATTTATATTTTTATACTTATTCAAGTGATGAAGAGCTTCAAAGAGTAGGAGTTACAGGGTTATTTTTGGGATATTATTTTAAATGGGATTATAAGTATAATTTAAAAATATCTAAAGAAAATGGCTTTAAAACTAGTACAAAACCAGTTGAAACTACTTATGAGAATTTTGAAAATTTAGATTGTTATTCAAATCATGTGCATGATTATTTAAAATACTGCAAATATGGTTTTGGAAGAGCTACGGATAATGCGTGCTTGGATATAAGACTTGGCTATATTAGCCGTGAAGAGGGCGTGAGACTTGTAAATAAATATGATGGAAAGCCACCTAAAAAGGCTATTAAGAAGTATTTGGAATTTAGTGGTTTTAGTGAAAAAGAATTTGAAAAAATTGTCGATTCTTATACTAATAAAAAGATATTTAAACGCGATGAAAATGGTAAATTCTTAAGAGATAGTGATGGATCATTGATAAAAAAAGATGAGTTTGTTTTGAAATGATTTGTATTGTTGATTATCATCTTGGAAATTTTAAATCTGTTTTGAAAGCTTTTGAAAAACTTAATCAAGAAGTGATTATAAGTTCTAAAAAAGAAGATATAAAAAATGCCTCTAAATTAGTTTTACCAGGCGTTGGATCTTTTAAACAAGGTATGGAAAATTTAAAAAAACTTGCACTAGATGAGCTTTTAAAAGAATGTGTTTTAAAAGATAAAAAGCCTATTTTGGGGATTTGTCTTGGTATGCAACTTTTTGCTAGTAAGGGATATGAAGGCGGAGAGTGCGAAGGGCTTGATTTTATAAAAGCAAAGGTTTTGAAATTTGATTTAAGTAAAGAAAAATTATTGCATAGTGGTTGGGATGATTTACAATTTAGTGATAAAAAAAGCAAGCTATTTGATGGAATTTTAGAAAAAAGTGATTTTTATTTTGTGCATTCTTATTATGTAGAGTGTTTAGAAAGTGTGGAAACTTCTTTTTGTGAGTATGAAAAACCTTTTTGTGCAAGTTTTGAAAAAGATAATATTTTTGCTGTGCAATTTCACCCTGAAAAAAGCCAAAATGTAGGTTTGAAACTTTTGGAAAATTTTGCAAATTTAAAGGCCTAGTATGCTTAAAACAAGAATTATACCTTGCGTGTTATTAAAAGATCATCAGCTTGTAAAAAGTATCAATTTTTCTTCTTTTAGAACTATAGGGCATGTAATAAGCACAGCTAGGATATATAATGCTAGAAATGTTGATGAGCTTATAGTTTTGGATATCAATAAAAATAGTGTTATAGATTTTGAAAGCTTAGAAGATATAGCTAATGAGTGTTTTATGCCTTTAACCATTGGAGGTGGGATTAAAACTTTAGAAGATATTAGAAAAGTATTAGATATAGGTGCTGATAAAATTAGTATTAATTCTATGGCTTTGCAAGATCCAGATTTTGTCAAAAAGGTGGCAAATACTTTTGGAAGTTCTTGTGTAGTATGCTCGATTGATGTAAAAAAAGACAAAAATAAATTTAAAGTTTTTAATAATGAAATTTTAGATATTGATCCGCTAGAACTTGCATTAAAATACGAATCTTTAGGAGCAGGGGAGATACTTTTAACAAGTGTTGATAAAGAAGGAAGTTCTTTGGGGTATGATTGGGAATTACTAGAGTATTTCAAAGGTAAATTAAAAATTCCACTCATTATCAATGGAGGACTTTCTAAACCTCAAGATGGGGTAAAAGCCATACAACTTGGTGCAAATGCATTAGCTGGTGCTTATATATTTCATTTTAGTCAATATACTCCAAATGATGTTAAAAATGAGCTTTTAAAAAATGATATCCCCGTGAGGATTGTTTAAATTTACAAAATAAAAATTATTATCTTCTTTAATAACTTCAAAACCATGTTTTAAATATAAATTCAAAGCTTTTGTATTTTCTTTGAAAACACATGCGTTTAAAGTTTGAACTTTTAAAACATTGAAAGCATAGTTTTTAACTTCTTGCATTAAAAGCTCACCTACGCCTTTTTTTATACCATAAAGCCCAAATTCACAGGATAATTTTATGATATTATTAAAATATATTACTCCCAGTTTCTCGTTATTTTTTATCAACAAAAAATATTTTTTATTTTTGTTTTTGTTTAGTTCTTTTAAAAATATTAAGTGATTTTTATAATTTATATTTTTTGTTTTCATAAATTTAGAGATATTTGGAGAATTTCTTATATAAAAAATTTCCTTTTTTTCTTCTTTTGTAAGATTAGTAAAATTTTTATAAAAAATCACTTTATAACCTTTACACTTTTAAACACTTCAGCATATTGAAGACCAACTCTCATTCCTTGGTATTGTGCATTTATTTTTATTCCCTCTAAGCTTCTTGGATGGGGATAATTTCTTAGTTCTGATTGATAAAAAGACATAGCTTTTAGCTTCAAATCAAGCGTCTCACTAATATCAAAAAATACATCAGGTTGAAAGCTTAATGGATAGTTCCATTCTGTACTCGAAAGAATTTCAAAACTATAAATTTCTTTAACACTTTCTTCTTGTAGAGATCTTGTAGCAGTAATTGTTGCTTTGTATGTAATTTGATGGTCTATATTGAGATCTTTTTCATAATGTGTGAAAATTATATTTGGTTTAATTTCATTTTTAACTTCTTCTATGCTCTTGACTATTTCTAATAATGGTATTTTATCAAAAGCATTATCAGGAAAAAACTTTCTAAAAACTTTTTTAATGCCTAAAAGATTATTTGCTTTAAATAACTCATCTTCTAAAATTTCTTGTTCATTTTCACTATTTATCTCTCTGCTTGTTTTACCTTCTCCAAGTATTAAAGTATAAGCTTCATATCCTTGTTGAATATATTTTGCTATAGTTCCAAAGCATCCTAAAACTTCATCATCTGGGTGAGCTGCTATAATTAAAATTTTGTTATTTTTCATAAAATATTACCTCTGCTTTTATTTTATTATTGTGTTTTTTTGCGTTTTGAAAAACCATTTTTATATTTTCAAATTCCAAAAAAGCTTTTGGATAATCAATGGCATCAAGCATGCGTATAAAATCATATATTTTTATCAAATTTGGATTTTCGAGTGTATTGATATTACTTTGTTCTTTTGTTCTTCTTTTGAAAATTACTACTTTCCCTTTTTGTATGCGAGGGTTGATTTTTGTATGTAAAATTCTTGGTATTAGTTTAAAGAATATGATTTTTGAGATTTTTTCATAAATTCGTTGCGCATTTGAAATTTTAAAACTAATATTGTGTTTTAGATATATTTCTCCACCATCTAATGTATCACAAGCTTTTAAAGCACAAATTTTGCTTTTATATACCCCTCTTATGATTAAATTTTGTAAAGGTGAACCTCCTCTTCCAAATGGTAAATTTCCAAGGTGGAAAATAATACATTGATAGTTATTGTAAATTTCTTGAGGTATATAGAAAGACCAATGCGGGAAGAATATATAATCTGGGTTTATTTTTGTTATTTTTTCTAAAGTAAGATCGTCTTTTTTTGTTATGAGGTAAAAAGTATATGTTTTATATAATTCTTTTAGTTTATAAAAATTATTAATATTGTGCTCTCTAAGAGTTGCTATGATTATATTCAAACTGCAACTCCATATATTTGATTAAATATATTTAAGTTGTTACCCCCCCCCATGTATGCAAAAGACAAATTTACAAAATAAAAATTATTATCTTCTTTAATAACTTCAAAACCATGTTTTAAATATAAATTCAAAGCTTTTGTATTTTCTTTGAAAACACATGCGTTTAAAGTTTGAACTTTTAAAACATTGAAAGCATAGTTTTTAACTTCTTGCATTAAAAGCTCACCTACGCCTTTTTTTATACCATAAAGCCCAAATTCACAAGAAAGTTTAGTAATATTGATAAAATCAATCACGCCTATGATATTTTTATCATCATATACTAAAAAATATTTTTTAGTTGCGTTTGTTTTTAAGCTAGATAAAAAGTTTAAATGTTCTTCTAGGCTAATATTTTGCGTTTTCATAAATTTAGCAATGCTTTCATCGTTACGCCATTTTAAAACAAGCTTAATTTCTTCTTGAGTCAAATGGATAAAATCTTTTAAAATTATCATATAAAATTCTCCACTTCATAGCCTTTTTTAGCAAGCCATGTTGCAAGTTTTTCTTGATTTTTAGCATAAGCTATGGCTTTAAAATTTGCTTTTAAAATTAAAGCTTCATTTACCAATGAACTTGCGCTAATGATGAGTTTTTTGCTTTCATTCATCAATCTTGCAAGATTAGATTGGTCAATGAGAATTTGTATATTAGGGTTTTTTTGGCTTAATTTTCGAAGCGAGTTTAGATGAGAATTTGCTTTTGTAGTAGCTATGATGATAGTTTTGTTTTTGTTAAGTTTGTTTGCTATATCAAAGGAAATATTTTTTGGATCACTTCCTCCTATACAGATAAAATAATCATAAATTTTTTCTCTTTTTATCTTGCTTTCTTCATAAAACTCATCGCGTATTAGAGCATAGGAAAAACCACATCTTAATTCACAATATTTTGGCACTAAATTCTCATAATCACTTTCTTTAGCATAAGCATTAACATTTAGTAAAATGTCACAAAAATGTTCTTTTATCTCATCATCAAAACTTAGAATTTTAACCCCTGTTTCTAGCTTGATGAGTTTTTCATCATCTGCAGTAATTTCATAATGATCAATAATCAAAAGATCAAATTTTTCTTTTTTGATGAGATTGATTAGCTCATATACACTAGCACTTGTTAGCTCATATACAGGATAAGGAATTTCATCTATCAAAGAACCTTCTAGAGCTAAACATGCAAAAGATACATCATGATATTGCTTAGCTAACAAAAGATCTCTTTTGATATGTCCGTGTCCTATGGTGCTAGAACTATCACTTCTAAAAAGAACTTTCATGTATTATGCTCGTTAATTTTGATACATTCTTGAAATTTTGCACAAGGCTCTTTTTCATTAAATAAAAAATCTAAAATTCCTAAATAAGCTATAAAATTTGCACCCAATTGAGTATAGGTTGGATGGATAAAATCAAAATATTCAATTTTTATATTTGCATTTTTAAAAATTTCTTTTGCTGTTTCTTTTTCAAGATAGTTTTTTGAACCTTCTGGGGAAAGGTAATGATCAGCTTTTAGTATTTGGCAAATTTCAAGTAGTAATTTTTCTTTTTTTTCATTTTTTAAATTTAAAGAAGAGCTTTGCAAAATGGGTGTTTTGATGCTCAAATGCTCGCAGTAAATTCTGATTAGCTCCATGTTAAATTGTACTAAATGTGTATGTTTAAATAAGACTTTTTCTAAGATATTGTAGTATTTATTAAAATTAATACTTTTAGAGTAGGCATGATGAATAGTTTTTAAAAATTTAATTTTCCATTTATCATCTTTATCAAATAATATATCCTGAAGTAATGTTTTTTGTGACGCTTTTTGTAAATTTAATCCCAATAAAAAGGTTTTATCTTGTAGTTTAATTTTATTTCTATTTTGCCATGATCTGCGTTCAAATTGCACATTATCCAAAAAGACAAAAGTATCAACGCTTTGTATCATATATATATAGCCAAGCCATGGATTAAAGGTTGGCTGCATGATAGCTATTTTCACTTAATTTTTCCATAAATTACAATATCGCTATCATTAACTAATCTTTCATCTTCTCCCATGATATTGGTATTTTCATAAGTAAGTACTTTAAAATCATATAAATTTAAATATTCTTTTAAAATTTCTACAAGTTCGTATTCTTGATATAGAGTATTAATACATCCAAGCTCTCCTGTAGTATTATCATTTGTGATTTTAAAACAATTATGAGCTATTTTTTCTCCATAACCATATCTATAATCTTTTATGCTTCTTGTTCTTAAAAAAAACAAAGCATTTTCTTTATACATAGAATTTTCTTTAGAAATTTTTAATAATTTTAAAAAATCTTCTTTCAATAGATAGTTAATCACATTGGGAATCATAAAAATATCTGCATTAATATTTGGATTTTTTAAAGGAAAATCTAAGATATTATCATGAAAAAACTGATAGTTTTTACATTGAATTATTTCTTTGAAGTTATAATTAGCATTGCTGATACTTTCTTTGCTTAAGTCAACTCCGATACACTCATAATCATAATTTGCAAATAAAGAGAGATTGTTGCCATTAGAACAGGCAAATTCTAAAACTTTTTGGTTGCTTTTTTGATGCAGTTCTTGTTTGAAAAAAAATTTAATCACGGCTAAATCTGGAAATTTTAAGCCTTTTAAATTTTTTAAATACATTTTTACTCCTTAGTGATTTTTCCATATATAATTATATCGCTATCTTTGATATAAACTTTATTTTTTATATTAATATTTTCACTTGTGATAACTTCAAAATCATATAAATTTAAATTTTCTTTTAAAATTTCCACAAGTTCATGTTCTTGGTATGCTGTGCAAAGACAATTTTTTTCGCCACTAAATTCATCATAGCTTAAAATAAAACTATCATTTTTTAATTTTTCTCCAAGCCCATAGCGATGATCTTTAATACTTCTTGCTCTTAAGAAAAAGTGAGCATACCCCCCCCCATTTGCTTGATAAAGATTATTTTGTTTTGCACTTTGTAGTAAATTTTTAAATTCATCTTTAGTAATGTAATTAATAACATTAGGTATTAAAAATACATCTGCATTTATATTTTGATGATTTTTAGCAAAATCAAGCATATTTTCATTAAAAAAACTTGCCTTTTGATAATGCATAATTTCTTTAAAATTATAAATAGCGTTTTCATGATTTTGTTTGCTAAGTTCTACACCGATACACGCATAATTATAATTTGCAAATAAAGAAAGATTATTGCCATTATGAGAAGCAAATTCTAAAACTTTTGCATTTTTTAAAGCATCAAGTTTGTTTTTAAAAAACCATCTTACAAGTTCCATATCAGGATATTTAAAACCTTTGATTTTATTTATAAACATTTGTTTCTTTCATGGAATTGATACAATATTTTAGCAAATTCTAAGTCTTCAAAAGTGTCAATATCGCAAATTTTATTTCTTGGAAGTAAAAAAGCTTTAGAATGAGATTTAAACATAAAATCTTCTTCTAGCCACGCTTCTTTTTTGCCAAAGTAAAATGCACCACCATCATGGTAAGCTTTAGTAAGATCTTGTGAGCGTTTATCGTAATTTGACTCATCAAACATATAAACTTTATTTTGATCATCAAGGTAAAAACCTCTTTGTATGGGATATTCAAACTCGCAAGCTGAAAATAAAAATTTACATTCTTCTTGACTAAATTGTTCAAAAGCTTCTTTTAAGATAAACTCATCTATAAGTGGAGCAGTTGCGTATAAGCAACACACATTTTCATAGATTTTACTTTGTTTTTCTAGAGTGATGATGGCATCTTGGATTACAGCGGTTGAACTTGCATAATCATCACTTAGTTCTTTTTTACGCACAAAAGGAGCCTTAGCACCATACTTTAAAGCCACTTCTATGATCTCATAATCATCACTTGAAATAATTACATCATCAAAAATACCCGAATTTAAAGCACTTTCTATGCTATAAGCAATCAATGGTTTTCCCAAAAAATCAATAATATTTTTTCTAGGAATACGCTTAGAACCACCGCGTGCAGGGATAATACAAAGATTTTTCATGATTTCTCTTTAAATTTATAAAAAAGTAAGTATAATTGAATTTTTATTTTAAAAGGCTTAACATGCTCATAAATCAAACTTATTTTATAGACTCTTGTGATGATGTAGAATTAAATATAAAAAGAGAAAGTAAATTAGAATATAGAATTACTTATGATGATAGTAAGCAAATGGAAGCTATTGTTTTTATCATAGGTGGATTTGGGGCAAATGCTAATATATCTTTTTTAGATTTTGATAGAGAATATCTTGCTAAAAAATTTAATATTATTGTTGTAAATGTTTTTTATCATTGCTTTAGTGCTAGACCTTCTATAGATGAGAAATATAATCCGATTTTTATGCCAAATGAAAAAGATTGGGAAAGTTTTTGTAAAATAGCAAAAATTTGTGATATGGAAATTTATGACCATGAAAAAAGCAATTTTAAAAATTGTATAAGAAAACTTGATGAAAGATCTAAACAAATAAAACATGAAGGAAGACTGAAAAAAGATTTTTTGATAAATCTTTCTTGTGATTTTGTATTGCCAAATAACGAATATCAAAATTATGGAATTATGGCAGCTATTGATCATATCAATGCTTTAAAAGATATAATGAAAAATTATCCTCAATTTAAATCTTTACCTAAAATTTACGGGGGGGGTCATACGGAGGTTATTTAGCACTAATGTGTGCTAAAATAGCTCCTTGGTATGTAGATGGAGTGATAGATAATTCAGGAGTGACATTGCCTCATTTACCTCATTTGTTAGGTAGAGAAAGTGAGTGTGGTGAATTTGCTATTAGAGGTGATAATTATATTTTATTATGTTTTGTAAAAAAATACTGGACTAGAGATGAAAGCTCTCCGTATTTTTTAAGTGATGATAATTATATGATAAGGGTTCTTTTAAACTCAAAGCATCTAAGTTTGCAAAATGAAAAAAATCAAAATACAATATTTATCAGTTATCATAGCGCAAAAGATGAGGGAGCTCCAGTGGAACATAAGAGTAATTTTTATGAATTTTGCAAACAACTTGGATTTGATACAACTTTGCATATTGTTAAAGATGAGAATGATGTAGATGGTAGATATATAAAGAGCTTAGAGCATGGTTTGAGAATGACAGATAGGGCTTTATTTAAAAAAGAATTACCTATATTGCTTGAAAAACTAAAAAATAAAACATTTAATATGAGAGAAAATAGCATATCTTATCCTTGTAAAGATAAGATATTTACTTTTAAAGATTTTAAAGATCGATTTGAGCTTAAAATTATGTAATCTTAAGTATATTTAATTGTAGAAATATTCTTTTATTAATAATATTATTGTTTTAGGTATAATATAAAAAATGTAAATATAAGGCTTAACATGCTCATAAATCAAACTTATTTCATAGACTCTTGTGATGATGTAGAATTAAATATAAAAAGAGAAAGTAAATTAGAATATAGAATTACTTATGATGATAGTAAGCAAATGAAAGCTATTGTTTTTATCATAGGTGGATATGGAGCAAATGCTCATATGACTTTTGTTGATTTCAATAGGAAGTTTTTGGCTCAAAAATATAATGTTATAGCTGTAAGTGTTTTGTATCATTGTTTTTGTCAAAGAAGATCAGATGTAGAAAAATATAGTGCAACTACTGCATTTATAGAAGAAGATTTACCTAGTTTAAAACTTGTATTAGAACAATTTAATATCAATACCAATGCTTTAAATATTTATACTGCTTGGGAATACTATGAGCTTTTGGATAGAACTATAGATGAATTAAAAGATAAGAAGATGTTAATTCAGCCTTATAGGGCACATTTTAATGCTACTTTTATTCCTCCAAATAACGAATATCAAAATTATGGAATTATGGCAGCTATTGATCATATCAATGCTTTAAAAGATATAATGAAAAATTATCCTCAATTTAAATCTTTACCTAAAATTTACGGGGGAGGGTCATACGGAGGTTATTTAGCACTAATGTGTGCTAAAATAGCTCCTTGGTATGTAGATGGAGTGATAGATAATTCAGGCGGAGCTTTGCCTCCATTTACATATTTTTTAGGAAAAGAATTTGATAAAGAAGATAGTGTATTTTACGATCCAAATACTATTGTACATTGTCAAGTAAAAACTCATTGGACACGCAAAAACCCAAACTCACCTTATTATTTTGCTGATGAAAATTATTTAATAAGAGCTTTACTTAATAAAGATCATTTGATCTTACAAGCTCAAAAGAATAAAAATATTATTTATACAAGTTATCATAGTGCTAAAGATGTTTTGGTGTCTTTTGAGCATAAAAGTCAATTATTGCAAATTTATCAATTTTTAGGCTATCAAGTTAATTTTAATATAATTGATGAAAAAAATATAGATGGTAAATATATAAAAGATTCAGCGCATGGAGGTGGAATTTCTGATAAGACATTATTTAATAAAGAATTACCTATTATGCTTGAAAAATTAAAAGATAAAACATTTAGTATGAAAAAAGATAGTATATCTTATCCTTGTAAAAATAAAGTTTTTACCTTTAAAGATAAGGGTAATAAATTTATATTGGAAATTATGTGATTTTGATATAATTACTAGATATAGATTTTTAAAATATGAAAAGGAAAAAATGACAGCGTATATTAGTATAGGAACAACCAATAGTGGCAATCAAGAAAGACAAGGCTTTTTAATGCAAAATGAAAATAAACTTTTGCAACAAGGTTATATCTATCCAAAATCTCTTAGAATGGCAAATAGACATTGGGTTTTAGTCGATATAGTTTTAGAGCTTATAAAAAAAGATAAATTAAGTCAAAATCCATTGGACGATTTAGAAGATGTGCGTTTGATTAAGGCTGTTGAGAATTTCAAAATAGAGGCCACAATACATAAAGATAAGAAATTTATATTTTCTGCAGAAGGGATAGTTTGGGATTTTTCTACTAAAAGACATATAGAAATTCTTAAAAGTGTTTTAAATGCTTTAGGATTTGATGAAATTTATGAAATTATTTACTTTAGAGATACTCTTGGATATTTAAATTCTCATTGTTCTCAAGATATTAAAAATAATATGGGGTTTTATAGTGCTGATTTTAAGCCTGATGAGCATCCTAGAAAATATATATTTGATTATAAGTGGATTTGTGAGAGCCATATAGAAGTATTTGGTGAAAAAAGTTTAATAGTGAGACTTTTGAAGGAAGAATATGTTGGCGGAACATTACTTAAAGATTTTGTATATCATTTAGGTTTAGAATGGGATGATGAATTTTCATTAAAGCAAAATAAAAATGAAAGTTTTAATCTTTTAGGTATGGAGCTTCAAGGAAGACTTATAAAAAAAGATTTGCATGGGCAAAACATAAATTCTTTACTTTATACGGCTAGAAAAATTTTTGAAGGTGCTAATGAGGATAGGTTGAAATTTAGAGTGCAAAAAGAAATAGCAAAAGCTTATGTTGATTATTATGCTCCTTCACTTGAGTGGGTTAGAGCTAAGTATTTTCCACACAGAAAAAGTTTATTTGAGCCGATTAATTGGGATGAGTATGAAGAAAATCCAACCTTAACCCAAACCAAAGAAAGTGATTGGGATAAAATAGCTGATTTTATAGCAGAAATTATTGTGTCTAAAAATAAAATTATCCAGTCTTTAAAAAGTAATTAACGCAATGTTTTAACATTGCGTTAATTATATGCTTTTTCTAGCATATTTTTGATACTTTGAAAATCTTCAAAATTTTCAGGACTTATAAATTCAGCATTGAGACTTTTTCCATAGTGTTTTTCAATTTCAGCTACTAAAGCCATAATATCAATACTATCTATAATGTCTTCACTTACTAAATTTTGCATTGTTTCATCAATATCGGTTCTCTCTATGTTCATAAAAAACTTTTTAATATTTTGCATATTTATCCTTTTTTTGTTTAAAATAATAATGATTATTATATCTTATTAATATTGAATTTTATAAGAATTTGATAATATATTATCTTTATTAATTTGAGAAAGTTTTAAATGATTGCAAGTG
>NZ_JAKMTG010000015.1:0-18389 GCF_025773055.1 Campylobacter sp. CNRCH_2013_0671h | reverse complement strand
AGTGAGATTGAGATAAAATTGTTTATTTTTTTTAGATATAATCGAGCTTTATTTATATTTAAAAAAGGCATATTATGTTACGCTCATTTATAATTAGTATTTTATTTATAAATTCTTTAATGGCTTTTAATGTAAAGTCTTTATTTACTTATACTTTTAATGATAATATTAGCTATGATTTAAAAAAAGCTAAAGAAATATATTTTAAAAACAAATGTAACACCTGTCACGGAGAAAATGGAGAAAAAAATTCTTATGGCAAAAAAGCTATTAAAGATTTAAGTCCAGAAGAAATCAAAGGTGCCTTAAAAGACTATGCTAATGGATATTTTGAAGATCAATCAAGCGATAGCATTCAAATGAGCATATACGCCAAAAAATTAAGTGAAAGTGATATGGATCACATTATAGCTTACTTAAAGGGGCAAAATTTTTCTATCGAGCTTAATCAAAAAGATCTTTTAGAAGAAGAACCTACACCAAAAACAAAACATAATACATTTTTAAAATAAAAAAAGGAGTTTTCATGAGAAAAAATCTACTGCTAGCTAGCTTGCTTTGTGCTAGTTCAATTTATGCTGCGGAAGTAAAAATAGGAGTTATTTTACCACTTACTGGCGCTTTAGCGGCTTATGGTAATGATGTATATGAAGGTATCAAACTAGCTAATACCTTAAATCCAAATTTAAAAAATGGAGATAATGTTAAAATCATAGCCATAGATACAAAAGGTGATAAAATAGAAGCAGCAAATGCCACCACTAGACTTATCTCTCAAGATAAAGTTTTAGGACTTATAGGTGAAGCTGTTACACCAAATACTATGCAAGTTTTATCTATAGCTGAAGAAAGGAAAATCCCAGTAATAGCTCCTGTTGCTTCAGGCGATAAACTTTTGGATAAAAAAAGCTACGCTAGTAGAGTTTGTTTTATGGATAGCTTCCAAGGAGATAAATTTGCAAACTATGCATATAAAGATTTAAATTTAAAAACTGTAGTTGTAATAGTTGATCAAAGCAATGTGTATTCACTAGGCTTAGCAAGAGCCTTTGAAAAAGAATTTAAACAAAATGGCGGAAAAATACTTAAAAAATTAACTATCTCATCGGGCGATAAAGACTTTAAAGCTATTGTTTCACAACTTAAAAGTATCAATCCTGACTTTGTTTATATGCCAATTTACCATCCAGAAGCAGCTTTAATAGCAAGACAAGCAAAAGCAGTTGGTTTTAATAAACTTTTAAGTGCAGGTGATGGGGTAAACAATAAAACATTTATTGAACTTGGGGGTGATGCTGTAAATGGAGTAATCTTTACCGATAGTTTTGACTATAACAATCCACCAACAACTTTGTCTAAAAATTTCATCAATGCTTATGAAAAAGATCATGGCACCAAAGAGCTTCCAGCATTTTCTGCTATGGGAGCTGATGCTTATTATGTAATGGTAAATGCAATGAATGAATGTGCTAATAATCTTAACGCACAATGCATTAATGAAAAAATTCATTCTACTAGTAATTTTGAAGGCGTAGGTGGAGTTATAAGCATAGATGCTAGTGGCAATGCAAGTCGTTCTGTAGTTATAAAAGAAATACAAGAACAAAAACAAGTTTATAAAACTATTATTAATCCTTGAAAGGTTAAACTATGAAAAAAATTAGTATAGCTATATTGTCTATCATAGCTTGTAATATCATACAGGCAAAAGAAATTAACATTGGCGTAGTTTTACCTCTAACAGGATCTACTGCAGCTTATGGTCAAAGTGCTTTAGATGGAGTGAAAATTGCAAATTCTATGAAAAATACTTTAAGTAATGGTGATAAGGTAAATCTTGTTGTAGTAGATACAAAAGGTGATAAAATAGAAAGTGCAAATGCTAGCACAAGATTAATTTCGCAAAATAAAGCTTATGCACTTATTGGAGAAATGCTAACAGCTAATACTTTACAAGTGATAAGAATTGGCGAGGAAAAAAAGATACCAGTGGTTGCTCCTGCAGCTACTGCTGATAAAATTTTAAATAAAAAATCATATGCCAGTAGAGTTTGTTTTATGGATAGCTTTCAAGGCTCGTCTTTAGCTACTTATGTAAAAAATAAGTTAAATTACACTAAAGCTGTGATAATTAGCGATCAAAGTGCAGATTATTCTTTAGGTTTAACTAGGGCCTTTGAAAAAGAATTTAACAAACAAGGTGGAAAAATTTTAGATAAATTTAGAATTACAGCAGGCGATAAAGATTTTAAAGCTATACTTTCTCAAGTTAAAAATTTAAAACCTGATTTTATTTATCTTCCAGTATATTACACTGAGGCTTCTTTGTTCGCACGTCAAGCAAAAGCAATGGGTGTTAATATTCCTATGGGTTCAGCAGATGGAGTTGCCGATGAAACTTTTATCAATCTAGCTCAAGATGCAGCAGAAGGATATTTATTTACAGATAGTTTTGATTATAATAACCCTCCAACAGAGCTTTCAAAAGACTTTATATTAGCCTATGAAAAAGAAAAACAAAGCAAAGAAGTTCCAAATTTTACAGCTATGGGTGCAGATGCATATTTTGTAATCTTTGAAGCTATGCAAAAATGTGTTAATGATTTCAATAGTGAATGTATCAACAACAACATTCATGCTACTTCTAAATTTGAAGGTGTTAGCGGGGTGATTAGTATAGACAAAACAGGTAATGCCACGCGCTCAATTGTTATAAAATCAATAGAGAATCAAAAGCAAGTTTATAAAGACTCGATTCTACCATAAATAAAAATTTAAGAGGTTCAATGGATAGTTCTTTAATTTTACAGCAAATTATAAATGGATTTAGTTTAGGCAGTATGTATGCACTTATTGCTATAGGCTATACAATGGTTTATGGTGTTTTAAGACTGATTAATTTCGCACATGGTGATATTATGATGGTGGGTGCATATTCAGCTTTATTTTGTGTTACAAGCATGAATGTACCTTTCTTAGGCGCTCTTTCTTTAGCTATGTTATTTGCAGCAGCTTTAGGTATAGCTATTGATAGAGTAGCTTATAAACCTTTAAGAAAAGCACCTAGAATTTCTTTACTTATCACAGCCATAGGTATAAGTTTTTTAATACAAAATGTATTTAATGTTTTATTTGGCTCAACACCAAAGTATTTTCCTGTACCAAGTTATCTTGAAACAGTGATTAATTTTAATAATATCAGCATTAGTGTTAATAGTATTTTAGTGCCTATTTTGACATTTTTTATATTATTAGTGGTTTTATTCATACTTTATAAAAGCAAATATGGCATTGCTATTAGAGCTTTAGCTTTTGATATTCATACTGTAAATTTAATGGGAATTGATGCAAATCGTATTATCGCTATTGTATTTGCACTAGGTTCAGCTTTAGCTGCTATTGGTGGTATTTTTTGGGCTGTTAGTTATCCTTCTGTTGAACCTAGCATGGGAACTCTTATAGGACTTAAGGCCTTTGGCGCTGCTGTTTTAGGTGGTATTGGTTCTGTTGCTGGGGCAGTTTTAGGTGGTTTGATTATAGGTTTTACAGAGGTTGTTGTTGTTGCTATTTTCCCTGATCTTTCTGGTTTTAAAGATGCATTTGCATTTATCTTTTTGGTATTAATTTTACTTTTTAAACCAACTGGAATTTTGGGTATTAATTTTGAAAAAAGTAGGTTTTAAAATGATTGCAAGAAAAATTACACATTTAAGTTTCTTTATTATAGCGCTTGCTTTTCTTTTTATATCTCCTTATTTTTTTAACGATTATAAAATAGGAATTTTAAGCAATATTGCTATTTTTGTAATCTTAGCGGTAAGTTATAATCTTATCAATGGAGTTACAGGACAATTTTCATTAGAGCCAAATGGTTTTGTAGCTATAGGAGCTTATGTTGCAGCCTTAGTTTTACTTACAAGTGAAAGCAAAATCGATCAGTTTTCTTTAGAGGATCCAAGTAGTTTTATTTTGATGATTCATTCGCCAAGCTTTATTGTAGCTTTACTTGCTGCTGGGGTTTGTGCTATGCTTTTATCTTTAGTTTTAGCCTTTGCAGTATTTAGAGTTAGAGGAGATTATTTAGCTATTGTAACACTAGGCTTTGGAATTATTATCAAGCTTATGGCAATTAACTTTGCTTCTGTTACAAATGGCTCTTTGGGCTTAAACGATATTCCTAAACATACTACCTTATATTGGAGTGGTGGGATTGCTATATTTTCTGTTATTATCATCTTAAATATTGTTAGTTCAAAATTTGGTAGAGCCATGAAAGCTGTAAGAGATGATGAAGATGCAGCATTAGCAATGGGTATTAACACTTTTAATATTAAAACCTTAGCTTTTAGTACTTCAGCATTTTTAGAAGGTGTTGGAGGAGGCTTATTAGCTTGCGCACTAGCTTCAGTTTCACCTGAACAATTTGACTTTTTATTTACTTTTCAGCTTTTAATCATCATTGTTTTAGGCGGCTTAGGTTCAACTACTGGTGCTATCATAGGAGCTATTTTAGTAATAGGTGGAAGTGAGTATTTAAGATTTTTAGATGAGAGTATGAATATTTTTGGTTATGAAACTCCTGCTATGCCTGGTCTTAGAATGGTTGTGTTTTCTGTTATATTGATTTTAGTAATGCTTTTTGCAAGAAGAGGAATAATGGGTGATAAAGAATTAACAGATATTTTATTTAAGTTTTCTAAAAGGAATAAAAAATGATTTTAGAGCTTAAAAAAATCCATAAAAATTTTGGTGGAGTTAGTGCTATAACAAATACTTCTTTTACTATAAAAGAAAGCGAAATTTTTGGACTTATAGGTCCAAATGGTGCAGGAAAAACGACACTATTTAATATTATTACAGGAAATTATAAACCAAGCAGCGGAGAAGTATTTTTTCTAGGAAAAAAGATTGACCATTTAAAGCCGCACAAAATAGTTCATCTAGGCATAGCAAGAACTTTTCAAAATATTAGACTTTTTTCTAGCATGAGTGTTTTAGAAAATGTATTAATTGGTTTTGATAAGAGTATTAAATATAATATTTTTGAAGCTTTTTTACATTTGGGAAGATTCTCCAAAGCAGAAAAAAATGCAAAAAAAGCAGCTTATGAAATTTTAGAACAACTCAATATTACTCATTTGGCTGATGAAAGGGCCACTAGTTTAAGTTATGGACAACAAAGAAAAGTTGAAATAGCAAGAGCTTTAGCAACAAACCCTAAACTTTTATTGTTAGATGAACCAGCAGCAGGTATGAATTCAACAGAAAGCGATGATTTAGCCGAATTGATTTTTGATATAAGAAATAATAAAAAAATCAGCGTTTTGCTTATTGAGCATGATATGAAATTTGTAAATAAGCTTTGCGATAGGGTTATGGTGCTTGATTATGGTAAGACTATTTTTGAAGGAAAGCCAAGTGATGCTGTTCAAAATCCTGAAGTAATTAGTGCATATTTGGGAGATTTTAATGCTAGTAGTTAAAGATTTACATGTTTATTATGGCTTAATAGAAGCTGTTAAAGGTATAGATTTTACCATAAAAACAGGAAGTATAGTTAGCTTGATAGGCTCAAATGGTGCAGGAAAAACATCAACACTTAATGCAATGCTAAATTGTGTTAAAAAAACTGGTGAAGTAAGTTTTTTAGGTTATGACACTCAAAGACATTTACCTCATACTTTAGTACAAAAAGGTATAGCATTGGTACCTGAAGGAAGAAGAGTTTTTATAAATCTCACTATAGAAGAAAATTTAAAAATTGGTGCTTTTAATAATGCAGAAAACTATGAACATTTGAAAAATCAAATGTATAGACTTTTCCCAAGATTAAAAGATAAAAAAAATGCCCTTGCAGGAACCCTAAGTGGTGGAGAAGCTCAAATGCTAGCTATTTCAAGAGCTCTTATGAGTGAGCCAAAACTTTTAATGCTAGATGAACCTTCGCTAGGGCTTGCTCCAAAAATAGTTGGAGAGGTTTTTGATATTATAGTCAAATTAAAAGAAGAAGGTATTACTATTTTATTAGTGGAACAAAATGCGTTTTCAGCTTTAAAAATCAGCGATTATGCTTATGTTCTAGAAAATGGTAAAATCGCTATGCATGCACCTGCAAAAGATCTTATCGGTAATGATGAGATTAGAAAAAAATACCTTGGAGCTTAAATCATGAGAAGACAACTTTTAGCTTTTGGGGATATAAAAATTTCTATTTTTTTATTTTTAATTTTTGCCCTATTTTGCGCTCTAGCTACTTTTATAGAAAGTGCTTACAATACTCCAACAGCATGGGCCATGATATATGGAACATCTTGGTTTGGCTTTATACAGCTCATATTAGGAATCAATCTTTTAACAGCTCTTTTTAAATATAAAATGTTTAACAAGAGAAAAATACCGCTTTTAATCTTTCATATCTCATTTTTATTTATATTACTAGGTTCAGCTATGACTAGATATATGGGATTTGAAGGAAATTTACACATTAGGGAAAACGAAAAAAATAATATCATTGAAACCTCAAAAAGTTATATCTACATAGCAACCTTAAAAGATGATAAAGTATATAGTGCTGCAAAATCTGAATATATTGCCACCTTACCTTTTGTAAATGATTTTTCATTTGATTTAATACTACCCGATGAAAAAGCTCAAATTTCATATGAAAATTTGATTTTAGATGCAAAAGAAATTTATATCGATGATAACAACTCTGCTCCTCTTTTATCTTTAATGCTTTCACAAAATAACGAATCTAAAGAATTGCTTTTTCAAGCAGGGGATATAAAAAATATCAATGGTGTCAATATAGCATTTTTAAACGACTCTGTTCCAAGTCCTTATATAAAAATTGATAAAGATCTAAAGCTTAGTGCTGATTTTAATTTAAAATACATGTCAATGAGTGATGGTAAAGAAAACATTTTAAAAGCCAATCAAAAAGCACAAGCTAAAGATTTAAGATTATATTCTTTTAATGATATTAATTTAGTGGTAAAATTTGCTTCTTTACATGGTAAAAAAACCTTAGAAGGTATTAATCAAGCTCAAGATGAAAGCTTTTTTACTTGGTTTAAAAATAGTTGGATAGAGCTAGGACGCAATGCTTTGATTTCTTTATTTGGTGAGGCAAAATACTGGAATAATTCTTTATTAAATAATTTCAAAGACTTTGCACAAAGCACTAAATATATGCCAACTCAACTTTCAGAAAATGCTATTAATGCTTTAAAATTAAAATTAAGCTATAAAGGAGAATCTAAAGAAGTTTTCCTAATAGAATACAACTCGCCTATCCGTATTGATGTAGCAGGTCAACCTTTCTTTTTAAGATGGGGTCCTAAAGGAATAGAAATGCCATTTGAAATGTACTTAAAAGACTTTGAGCTAGAACGCTATCCTGGCTCGATGTCGCCTATGTCTTATGCAAGTTATGTGGAAATTGATAATGCCGAACAAAAATTAGAATATAAGATTTTTATGAATAATGTTTTAGATTATCAAGGTTATAGATTTTACCAAAGTTCTTATGATCAAGATGAGCTTGGCACCATACTTTCAGTTAATAAAGATCCGGGTAAAATTCCTACATATATTGGATATTTTTTACTTACATTAGGAATGTTTTTAAATATTTTAAATCCTCATTCAAGATTTAGGACTTTAGCTAAATTAATCAATCAAGACACCTTGAAAAAAACAAGTGCGATATTGACATTTATATTAGTTTTTTTTGCAAGCCAAAATACTTATGCAAATGAACCCATCAAGGTAGATGAAACACATGCTAAAGAACTTGCTTCTTTAGTAGTGCAAAAACCTGATGGTAGAATGGTTCCTTTTAATACTTTAGCTATGGAAGTTTTAGAAAAAATATACAAAAACACAACCTTTCAAGGCCAAAGTGCCGAAGCAACTATCATATCAATGATTTTTGATGGCAGTGCATGGTATGATAAAGATATTATATTTATGCCAACAAGTCGCTTGGTTAATGAAGAAATTTCTAAAATTTTAGGTATTGAACCTAGAGCTTATACTAGTTTTAAAGATTTTTTCACTACAGATGCTTATAAACTACAAAAATATGTAGAAAATGCTAATAGAAAAAATCCAAATCGTAGAAGTGTTTTTGATAAAGAAATAATCAAGCTTGATGAAAGAGTAAATATTGTAAATTTAATTTTTTCAGGAGATATTTTTAAATTTATTCCACTACAAAATAGCACCAATAATCAATGGGTGGCACCACGCGAAGCATATATAGGATTAAAAGGCGAAGAAGGTAAAGAAGTAAGAAGCATTTTAGAAAATTATTTCAATGCAGTTAGTAATTCTATTGTACATAACAACTGGGATGAAGCAACTAAAAATTTAAATATTATCAAAAATTACCAAGAAAAATACGGCCATGAAGTTATGCCAAGTGCTAAAAAAATTAATACAGAAATCTTTTTCAACAAAAGTCAAATTTTTGTAAATCTTGCTCCGCTTTATTTATGCGCTGGATTTTTACTTTTGATTATAGTTTTTGTTAAAATGCTCCTGCCAAAAATTCGCATTGATTTTATATTTAAATGTGTTTATGTGTTTAACATTGTGGCATTTTTCATCCATACTCTAGGTTTGGCTTTGCGTTGGTATATAGCAGGTCGCGCTCCATGGAGTAATGCATATGAGAGCATGGTTTATATAGCTTGGGCTTTATCATTATCTGGAATTTTCTTTTCGAGAAAAAGTCCTATTGCACTTTCTTTAACCTCTATTTTAGCAGGAGTTACTTTAGGTGTAGCTCATCTTAGCCAAATGGATCCGCAAATTACCAATTTAGTTCCTGTGTTGCAATCTTATTGGCTAACAATACATGTTTCGGTTATTACTGCTAGCTATGGATTTTTAGGATTATGTGCATTGTTGGGTATATTTGTACTTATTTTATTATGTATGCTAAAAATCAATGGCAAACATAATGAAAACATTTTAAGAAATATTACAGAAGCAACAAGAATCAACGAAATGGCTATGATTTTAGGACTTTGCTTACTTACAGTTGGAAATTTCTTAGGTGCTATATGGGCAAATGAAAGTTGGGGAAGATATTGGAGTTGGGACTCTAAAGAAACTTGGGCTTTAATTAGTATTTTAGTTTATGCAGCTATTTTGCACATTAGAATGGTACCAAAATGGGCAAATCAATACATTTTTGCAGTTTGCTCCATGTTTGCATATTGGGTAATTATCATGACTTATTTTGGTGTAAATTACTTTTTAACTGGTATGCATTCTTATGCAGCAGGAGATTCTGTGAAAATTCCTGATTATGTGTATTGGGGATTTTTATTTATGGTAGCATTAAGCTTAGCAAGTTATTTTAAAAGATCTTATGCAACAAAATTATAGGAAAGTTTTAAATGAATAATTCTCTTTTTATTTTTTTAGTTATAGCTTTAGTGATAATTATCATACTTGGAATTCTTTTGGTATTATTTTTCATGCACAAAGAAAAACAACCAAGCAAATCAAATCCAGCTAAAACTCCAAAAATAAGTAATATAGAAGATTTTATATCTAAAGCAAATAATGCAAACAACTCTCAAGAAATTCAAGCTTTAATTTTGCAATTTTTAAATTCACAAAAACTAGGATCTAATCCAAAAGACAGCGCCACTAAAAGAAAACTTGATTTCATTAGTGCTATTTCAGCCAATGCTAATGCTACTCCTAAAAACATTTCATTTTTAAACAATGAGCTAAAAAAAAGATATAAAGCTTTGAAAAAAGAAATTGATGCTTATGAGCAAATAGGCCTAGCAAAAAGAAAAATGAGACAATCTTAAGGTTTTTTGATGAAAAATATTAGAAATTTCTCTATTATAGCTCATATTGATCATGGTAAAAGCACATTAGCTGATAGAATTATCAGCGAATGCGGAGCTATTAGCGATAGACAAATGAGCGCCCAAGTAATGGATACTATGGATATAGAAAAAGAGCGTGGTATAACTATAAAAGCTCAATCTGTGCGTTTAAATTATAAATTCAACAATGAAGAATATGTATTAAATTTAATAGACACTCCGGGCCATGTTGATTTTTCCTATGAAGTAAGTCGCTCTTTAGCAAGTTGCGAAGGAGCTTTACTTGTTGTTGATGCTTCTCAAGGAGTAGAGGCTCAAACTATAGCCAATGTTTATATAGCCTTAGAAAATGATCTTGAAATCATACCAGTGATTAATAAAATTGATCTTCCTTCGGCTGATATTGAAAAGGTTAAACACGAAATAGAGCATATTATAGGAATTGATTGCTCTAATGCAATTTGTGTTAGCGCAAAAACAGGTGTAGGTATAAAAGAACTCATAGAAACTATCATCACAAAAATTCCTGCGCCAAAAACTGATGATGAAACACCTACTAAAGCTTTAATTTATGATTCTTGGTTTGATAATTATCTTGGAGCTTTGGCTTTAGTTAGAATTTATGAGGGAAATATTGCTAAAAATGATGAAGTTTTAGTTATGAGTACAGATAAAAAACATCTCGTGCAAGATCTTTTCTATCCTCATCCATTAAGCCCTATAAAAACTAAAAAATTAGAATCAGGTGAAGTAGGTGTTATCGTGCTTGGACTTAAAAATGTCGCCGATGTTCAAGTAGGTGACACCATAACACTAACTAAAAATAAAGCAAAAAAAGCCATTGGTGGTTTTGAAAAAGCCAAAGCTTTTGTTTTTGCAGGATTATATCCTATAGAAACGGATAAATTTGAAGATTTAAGAGATGCTTTAGATAAATTAAAACTTAATGATAGTTCTATTACCTATGAACCTGAAACTTCATTAGCTTTAGGATTTGGCTTTAGAGTTGGTTTTTTAGGTCTTTTGCATATGGAGGTTATTAAAGAAAGACTTGAGCGTGAGTTTAACCTTGATTTAATTGCTACTGCTCCAACTGTTACTTATGAAATTTATCAAACCGATGGAGAAGTTTTAAAAATTCAAAATCCAAGCGAACTACCTCCGGTAAATAAAATCGATCATATAAAAGAACCTTATGTAAAAGCAACTATCATAACTCCAAGCGAATACCTAGGGAATTTAATCACTCTTTTAAATCGCAAACGCGGTATGCAAGTTAAGATGGATTACATCACTCCTGAGCGCGTTTTACTTGAGTATGATATACCTTTAAACGAAATCGTTATGGACTTTTACGATAAACTTAAATCACTCACCAAAGGCTATGCTAGTTTTGATTATGAGCCTATTGAATTTAGAGCGGGAGATCTTGTAAAACTTGATATTAAAGTGGCTGGTGAAAATGTCGATGCACTAAGCATCATAGTGCCAAATGAAAAAGCACTAAGCAAGGGCAGAGAGCTTGTAAAAGCGATGAAAGAAATCGTCCCAAGACAGCTTTTTGAAGTCGCCATCCAAGCAAGCATAGGAAATAAAATTATTGCAAGAGAAAATGTAAAATCCATGGGTAAAAATGTAACCGCAAAATGTTATGGTGGGGATATTACTAGAAAAAGAAAACTTCTTGAAAAACAAAAAGAAGGTAAAAAAAGAATGAAAGCTATTGGTAAGGTACATTTACCTCAAGAAGCATTTTTAAGTGTTTTAAAAATAGACTAAATCCCTAGTTTATACACTAGGGATATAAATTTATGCATTGATATCTAAAGAATTTCCACCCATTTCGTTAATTTTTTGAGTTACTGTTTCAATAGCTTTATCAATTGTCTCATAGCTGATATCAGGAAGTTTGCCACCCCACATTTTTTCCGCTTGTGCAAATCCTGCTTTTAGACCCTCTAAACCTTTTTGAAGTTTTTCCATGTCTTCACCAGCCCCATTAATAACAAAATCAGCCAATCTTTGAGATGTTTTTGCTACACCAAAATATCCATCTTCCCCAATAAGCTCTTTTGCTTCATCAGCATTTAAACTAAGTATATCTTTACCTTCATATCCTATAGCTTTAAAATCTACATTTGATAAAATAGCTGTTAAAGAATCCTTAGATTGAGCTCCTTGAAAAATCCCAGCTTGAGTTAAACCATTAGAGGAGCTCATGCTAAATACTTGCTGCATAAAATTCATAGCATAAAGCTCGGTTATGCCTTTTCCTCCCATACTAGCAAGCTTACTAAGCTTATCCTCATCTATATCTTTTGTGCTATTAGCACTTTTAGTATTGGCATCTTCAAGTTTTGTATTCAAATTAGCCTTCCTATTGCTAACTTGCGACTCTACTGCCACGCGTGAATACGAATTTATTTGCATCCTTGCTCCTTTTTTGTGGGTTTATAAAAATCGTCTAAAAAAAATTAAAATTTACATTAAGAAATTTATAATTACACTTAGAATACAATAACAAACATTTACTATATTTTTAAAATTTAGGTGATATAAATGTTTTTTAAAGATTTTTTCATAACCATTGTTGATCCGTATTTTAAAGATATTATAGAAGGTATAGAATCTCTTTATTAAATTTATTTTATCTATATATAACCATATTAGTAAAATAATTTTTAATAAGGAAAGCTATGTCAATACATAATTTTTACACTACATTAAATCCTACCAAACTATTTATAAAATGTGCTTTGCCAAACATGACTAGCATGGCTTTTATTTATCTTTATGTGATTATTGATGGAATTTTTGTTGGAAGATATTTAGGTTCAAATGCACTTGCTGCTATGAATTTAATGATGCCTTTTATCATGATAAGTTTTGCTCTAGCTGATATGATAGCCATAGGCTCATCAGTGCAAATAGCAATTAATCTAGGTAAAGGAAAAGTTGAAAAAGCAAGAGCTATTTTTTCTTTTTGTATAGTTCTTATTTTTGCAATTTCTTGTTTAATGGGAATTTTAGGATTTTTTCTAGCAAAAACATTAAGTGTTTTTATGGGGGCTAATGAGAATATTCAAAGTTTATCTACTGAATATATGCAAATTTTTGCTACTTTTGCTCCCTTTATTATGCTAGCTTTTGCTATGGATAATTATCTTAGGATTTGTGGAAAAACTTTTTATAGCATGATGGTTAATATCATTACTGCTTTGAGTAATATTTTTCTTGACTGGCTTTTTATAGTGGTTTTTGATTGGGGACTTTTTTCAGCAGCTTTAGCAACTTGTATAGGGATGTTTTTAGGAAGCGTTTTAGGGATATTACCTTTTATTTTTAAAGATTTAACTTTAAAATTTAAAAAACCAATAATCAAGCTGCAAATACTAAAAAATATACTTTATAATGGCTCATCTGAATTTTTTTCTAATATTTCTAGCTCTTTTTATACCATCTTAGCTAATGCTTTCTTGCTTAAACTTTCTGGAAGTACAGCTGTTGCAGCATTTTCTGTGATTTTATATCTTAGTACTTTTGTTTTCATGCTAGTTTTGGCCATGTGTGATGCTATGCAACCTGCATTAAGTTATAATTATGGACACAAAAATATTGCAAGAATTCAAGCTATTTTTAAAAGAATGTTTTTTGCTTCTTGGGGTGTAAGTACAATGGCATTTTTGTTTGTTTATTTTTTCAATAACCTTATAGTAAGTGTTTTCAACAAAGATGACAATCAAGATTTTATCCATATAGCACAAAATGCTTTAATATTTTTTTCTTTTTCGTTTTTATTTTCTTGGTTTGGAAAACTCTGCGCTTCATTTTTCACAGCACTTGATAAACCCTTGCTTTCTTTAGGAATTTCTATTTCCCAAAGTCTTATTTTCCCATTTTTATCCTTATTTATACTAACACAATTTTTAGGAGTAAATGGAGTTTGGCTAGCCACTTTAGTGGGTGATATTTGTATGATTTTTATTGCCTCATTTTTATTATATAAAACTTTTAAAAATCTAAACTCTTAGCTAATTTTAAACAAGAGTTTAGATCTTGTTCTTTACATATATATAAATTTTTAAAATTACGAAGTTTTAAAGCTGTACTTTGACCTATAACTACAACTTTATCTTCTTTTTCTAATGCAAAAAATTTCAAAAATTGCTCTATGCTTGAAGGAGCGCTAAAGATAAAAACACTTGGATGATGTATTTTTAACTCATCTTTTTTAGGCTCTATGGCTATATTTTCATAAACGATTAATTGTTTTAAAAGGATATTTTCTTTCAGCAAATACTCATCAAGACCTGAACTAATTTTCTTCGCTCTTAAATAAAGACATTTTTTATTTTTAAACTCAAATAAAAACTCACTAGCTAAATTTTTACCATAAGCCTTGCTAGGATATTTGACATTTTTAAAGCCAAGCTCTTTTGCAAAATCAGCACTTTTTTCTCCCACAGCATAAAGTTTAATATTAAAATCAATTTTGTTTTTACTTGACATTAATGCTTTTAATGCATTCTTGGAGCTAATGATTAAACAATCAAATTCCTTTAAATTAACTTCAAAATCAAGAAATTTAATTTCATTTAATCTTATAGTCTTAACACCATCAAATTCTTTATCCCCTATAAAATAAATCATTATTTTCCTATAAAAGTTTTATCAAAATTTGATCTTAAATTTAAAGTTGCTATATAAGGATCATTTGCTTGCATTATCGCTCTAACCACAGCTATACCTTGTATATTACAATCTTTAAGCAAATTTAAATTAATTTCATCTATCCCACCTATAGCCACAATAGGTAAAGAAGCTAAACTAGCAATTTCTTTTAATCCATCTATGCCAAGCACAACACAATCTTGCTTGCTAGGCGTAGTAAAAACAGCCCCCACTCCAAGATAAGTAGCACCTTGAGTATTAATAAGATCATTTTTATGATTGATCGTAAGCCCTATGATTTTTTCTTCGCCTAAAAGTTCCCTTGCTTTTTTTAAAGGCATATCCTTTTGTCCTATATGCACTCCATTTGCATTCACAGCCATGGCTATATCGATTCTATCATTTATCACAAAAGGTGTGTTGTATTTTTCACACAAAGCTTTAACTTTTAAAGCAAGATTATAAAATTCTAAAGTACTAAGATTTTTCTCTCTAAGTTGTAAAATATCAATCTTAGCTTTCAAAGAAGCTTCTAAAATATTTAAAAACTCGCTTTCGCTTTTTTCACCCTTGCTTGCGACAAGATAAATTTTAAATGATTTCATATTTGGCTCTTTTTTTAATTTCTTCATCATTTAAATTACTTAAAGCATCGATTAAATTCACTCTAAAACTACCACTTCCACTAGAAAGCTCTTGAGCGATTTCGCTAGCTATGCCAAAACTAAGCAAAGCATATAAACTAGCCTGAAATTTATCTTCTAACGCTCCTGCAAAAACTCCACACAAAGAAGCACACATACAACCTGCTCCAGTTATCTTAGTAGCCATGATTGAGCCATTATAAATTTTAGCAATATACTCTTGATTTATAATATAATCAATTTTTCCAGTTATAGCCAAAACACGCTTGGTTTTATAAGAGTATTCTTTAGCTTTTTCTAAAAACTCATTATCGATTACAAAAGTACTATCAACCCCTCTTGCTTTACCATCTAAACCTATAACACTAGCCATTTCAGATGCATTTGCCTTAACAATACTAATACCTTTTAGATTAAGTAATTCAAAATTAATCCCATCTCTTGCCTTACTCACACCCAAAGCAACAGGATCAAAAATTATAGGTTTATTTAATAAAGTATATTCTTTAGTTGCTTTTAACATAGAATTTGCTATAAGCTGATTAATCGTACCTGTGTTTAATACTAAGGCTGAACTTATTCTAGCAAAATCAGCTTGCTCTTCATAAAAATCAGCCATAGCAGCACTTGCTCCCATTGCTATAGTTACATTTGCACAATCATTAGCTGTAACATAATTAGTAATATGATGAATCAAAGGATTTTTTTCTCTTACTGCTTTAATAATCATTTTTACTCCTTGTCATATTGAAAAAAAATGATTAGTCGGACCACAACCTTTTCCAAGTGCTAAAGAATTTAATATAGCTCCATACACATAATCTTTAGCAAGTTTTATAGCTTCATGTTTTTCTTTACCTAAGGCAAGATTACTAGCTATAGCTGAACTTAATGTACAACCTGTGCCGTGTGTATTTTTTGTATTAATTTTTTCTGCTTTAAAAATACTAAATTCCTTTCCATCATAAAAAACATCATTGGTGTTATATTTACTATGTCCACCTTTAATCAAAACACTTTTTGCACCTTCTTTGTGAAGTTTTATAGCGGCTTTTTTCATATCCTCCTCATTAAGTATTTTAAAATCACACAAAAACTCAGCCTCGGGAATATTTGGAGTAAGTATATCAGCTAAAGATAAAATTTCATCTTTAAAAAACTGACAATTTTCTAAAGGCATTAAAGCATAGCCATTTTTTGCAAACATCACAGGATCAATCACTACATTTTTAGCTTTAAAGTGCAATAAATTTTCTTTTACACAAATTATGATTTCCTTTGAACCTAGCATTCCAATTTTTACAGCAGCTGGCTCTATGTCTTCATAAACTGCTAGCATTTGCTCATCTATTATCTTAGTGGGTATATCAAAACAAGAAATCACCCTTGCAGTATTTTCAGCCACAACGCTTAAAACTACACTCATACCAAATAAATTATGAGCGCTAAAAGTTTTTAAATCAGCTTGTATGCCAGCTCCACCACTACAATCACTTCCTGCTATAGTTAAGATAGGAATTTTAGTTTTTGTTTTTGCTTGTATCATTTTTATCCTTTTTTTATAAAAAAGGAAAGTTTTTGCAAGAATTCAAAGTTTGCATTACCAAACTTCTCAAGGGTCGAAGTTATACTTCCTCTCAGCAAAAGCTCCCCATTAATGAAAAATTATATCTTAGTTTTAATTAATCTTTAAAAATATTTTGAAATACTGCTATAATTTTGAAAAAACTACACAAAAATAAAAGGAAAAATATGACTAAAATTATTTTTGTTTGTTTAGGCAATATTTGTCGTTCTCCCATGGCCGAATTTATTATGAAGGATCTTTTAACAAAAGCAAATTTAAATAATGAATTTATTATTTCTAGTGCAGGTACTTCAGGTTACCACGATGGGGAGGATATGCATTATAAAACTAAAGCTTTATTAGATAACAAAAATATAAATTCTAAGCCATTTTGCAGTAAAAAACTAAATTTAAAAATGTGCGAGGATAATGATTTAATTATCGTAATGGATAATTCTAATTATAATGATATAGTTAAAAATTTTCCAAATGCAAAACATAAAATTCATAAAATCACTTCTTTTGCCTTAGAATTAGGATATGACGAAGTGCCTGATCCTTGGTATAGTGGGAACTTTGATGAGACTTATTTAATCCTTTCGCAAGCATGTGAAAATATATTCAATCTACTCAAAAAATATTTTTAAATTTAAAAAATATTTATTATTTTTTTAATATAATTTCTACTTTTAAAAATTACTGAAAGGTTATTTGATGAAAAGTATTAAACTTAAAGTTTCACTAATAGCAAACGCTATTGCTATTTGTTGTTTATTGATTTTAGGAATTGTAACATTTATTTTTGTTAAACAATCTCTTTTTAATGAGGTTGTTAATTCAGAAAAAAATCGTTTAATTTTTACCAGCAATCTTGTAGAAGATTTTAGACAAAACACATCTAAATCTTTAATAGAACTCTCAGAAACCATTCTTAGACACCCATATTCAAACCTTAATTCTCAAGATGCATTAGCTAAAAATGTTGGTGTTCAACTAAAAGCATTTAGAGATGCAGGAAATTATCTAGCTGTATATATTGCTCAACCAAATGGAGAGTTAGTTGTAAGCGATACAGACAGCGATAGCAAAAATCTTGATTACGGTTTTTATGGCAAAGCTGATGGTTACGATGCAACAACAAGAGAATATTATATAGAAGCAAAAAAGAAAAACACTTTGTTTATAACCGACTCTTATATAGATGCTACTACAGGATTGCCTTGTTTCACTTATGCTCTACCTTTATTGAAAGATGGGAAATTTATTGGTATTTTAGCCATTGATGTCTTAGTTAAAGACTTAATAGAAAATTTGAAAAAAATGCCAGGAGATTCATTTGTATATGACAAAAATCACTTTGCATTTGCATCTACAAATGAAAATTATAATTCAAATCATCCAAATATTACAATAGTAGCCAATGCATTTGCAAAATCAAACAACGGGGAACCATTTTTTTACACTAGTAAAGAAGGTAATGAAAGACTTGGTTTGTGCAATACAACAAATGATTATACAGTATGTAATATTGCCTATGTTGATACCATAAACCATTCAAGTGAAAAAATTGCCCATGTTCAAGCTATAATTGTAATTTTCACAAGTATATTAAGTATTACCTTACTTTACTTCATCATATCTTATTACCTC
>NZ_JAKMTG010000014.1:0-18986 GCF_025773055.1 Campylobacter sp. CNRCH_2013_0671h | reverse complement strand
TTAGAGGCTTCTACTCCTGTAGTATCTTTAACTGAGTTAATTGCTGAAATCAAGGCTCCATTTTCATCGCCATCTTTATATTCAACCTCACCAATTTTTACCCCATTAATAGCAAAATTTTGATCAGTTTTACCTGCTTTAATATTACCAACACCTGTAGTTTCAACTAAGAAATTTGCTCTAACACCTGTGATATCAGAAACTCTATTAATCTCTTCAGCTAAAGCACCAAGTCCTGTTCCTACTGAAGTAGAAATCACTACGGGTTGGAATTTAAAATCATCTATACCATTATAGTTTTTAATAGTAAGCTGAGCTATACCACTATCTTTAGCTTGAGAACCTGTTTCAAATCTAGTTACACCTATTTTAGAGCTTTGAGTTGAACCAATACTTGCTTTGATAGATTGATTTGACTGTGCACCTACTTGGAATTCTTGATTTACAAAACCACCACTTAATAACTGCTTTCCATTGAATGAAGTTTGATTTGCAATATTGTCAAGTTGCTCCATCAAACGATTAATATCAGCTTGAAGCATATTTCTTGTTTTGGTAGTTTGTCCATCTTGTGCTGCTTGAGTAGCTTTTACTTTGATAGTATCTAAGATTTTAAGCTGCTCATCCATAGCCTTATCAGCTGTTTGTAAAATACCTAAAGCATCATTACCATTGCTTATAGCTTGACCTAAAGTATTAGCTTGCGATCTTAAGCTATCTGCTATAGCCATACCTGAAGCATCATCTGCTGCAGAATTGATTCTAAGACCTGAACTTAATCTGCTTAGAGAGTTATCTAATGCTCTTGAGTTTAAATTTGCGTTGTTTTGAGCATTTAAAGATGCCACATTAGTATTTATACGAAATCCCATTTTAAATCCTTTTAAATAAATTCAACCGCTTCCATGCAGTTGTTTAAACTATATCGAAAAAATGATAAAAAAATTTATACTTTTAAGATATTTTTATATTCATTTATAGAATTTTCCATACTTGCTAGACTTAATGCTGTAAATTCTAAAAATATTTTTAAAAAATCTGCATAACTTGATAAAGCATTTTGAGACTCTTGATATAAACTCACATTAAAAAAGCCCCTATGATAAAATAATGGTTTATACATAAAACTTTGTAAAATTTTTACATTATCTAATAAATCATTAAAATCAAAAATAGATTCTGATACTTGCTCATCAAAAACTGCATTTTGATTTTGCAAAATTACTAAAAGATCTTTTGCTTTTTGATGTAAAGCATTTAACTCTAAATAATCTTTTTGTAAAATTTCCAAAGATTTTTTTAATAATTTTTCTTGCCTATTAATACTTAAAACATTTGGAAATACATAATCTTGTTTTTTATCTTTATATAGTGCTAAAACCTTTTCAAAAGGTATCTCTATGGTATAATCTATAAAAGCTCCACCTTCTGTGGCATTATAAAACTTAACATTAGGATGAGATAAAAATAAAACTTCCAATCTTTTTCTAAATTCATCCCAGCCTATATTTGTTTGAATAAACCCTTTCTTTCCATAAGGCAAAACATTTAATTTAGTAGCATCGTGTTGAGCTTTTTCCTCATCACGAAAAGTAAAGTTAGCTGCATCTGCGTGAGATTTTCCACTATCACTAAAAGCCAAATCTTGTCCTATCATGATTACATTAGTAAATCCCAAAGCTATAGCAAAATTATAAGCAAAATGAGCCACATTGATACCAATATCTAAATAACCAAAATCATTTAAATTAAATTTTTGTTGATAATCTAAATTTTTTAAAATAAAAATTTTTGGATTTTTATTTTCTAAAATTTGCATTAAAGCTTTATCTACAGCAGCATTTATAATATAAATGGGTTCTTTTTTACTTTGTGGTAAATTTTCATAAAAACTTGCACATTCTTCGTAAATATCCATAGAAAAAACAAAATCAGGATAAATTTCATTCTTAAGTAAAGTCTTATAAGTAGCATCTAAAGCAAATATCACATAATCATCTTGACAAGTTTTTAAAAGCTTAAGTTGTTTATTTAAAGAAGGACCTGCGCACACCACAATAACACTTTTATTTCTTCCTTTATTTTCATAAATAAATCTTTGAAAAGGAATGTTTTTTAAGACTAAAGGTATGTTAGATAAAAATTGTTTATAAATTTTAGCATCCATAGTAAAACTTGTATCAACATTTCCCACCACTCTTTTTATCACATCTAAACATTTGTGATACACAAAATCAAACATGGGACTATTGTTATAAAATTCACTATAAGGTAAAAGTTTAAAAAGCCCTAAATACTCAAAACAATCTTTTTGTGAAAAAAGCAAAACAAGATACTCTTCTAATCTTTTCTCTTCTACATCACAAAGATATATTTTTCCGCTTGAAAGCTCTTGACTTAAATCCATCTTGCTTAAAACATTAGCAAAAAATTCTGCTTTATCAAAAATAAAAATGTGTTTATTAATAAGTTTTTTTAAAAAAAGCCCATCTCCTATACCGCAAAAAAATATATTAGGTTTTATTAAATCATCTTTTGAGGGCACAAAGGGTGTTTGACTTGGAAAGATGTCGATAAATTCTTCTTTTAAAGATAGAATTTTTTTTTGTAATGGTTTATTGGTAAATTCTAAAGCTTGTAAGTTTTTTTGCAAAAACATTTTATATCCTATGAAATTAAATTATAGAAAATTATATCATTAATTGCATTTTATTTAAAAATCCATCTAAGCAAAAAATTTAACTTTTTTTTATACACTTTTACTAATTTTAATCCTTATAAGGAAAATAATGAAAAATTTAATCATAGTAGAATCACCTGCTAAAGCTAAAACCATAGGTAATTTTCTAGGTAAAGACTATGAAGTAATAGCTTCTAAAGGTCACATTAGAGATTTACCTAAAACTAGCTTTGGTATAAAAATAGAAGATGAAAATTTTAAACCAGAATATAGAATTTCAAATGATCATTCAAGTTTAGTAAAAGAACTCAAAGAAAAGGCTAAAAAAGCTAAAACCATCTACCTTGCAACCGATGAGGATCGTGAGGGTGAAGCCATAGCTTATCATATAGCTAAGGCTATTAATAAAGATGAAAATTCCCTACCACGCATAGTTTTTCATGAGATTACTAAAAGCGCTATAGAAAATGCTTTAAAAAACCCAAGATCTTTAAATGTAAATAGCGTCAATGCTCAACAAACTAGACGCTTACTTGATCGTATAGTAGGCTATAAATTAAGTCCTTTACTAAATCAAAAAATCCAAAAAGGCTTAAGTGCAGGGCGTGTGCAAAGCGCGGCTTTAAAAATCATCGTCGATAGAGAAAGAGAAATAAAAGCTTTTATTCCTTTAAAATACTTTAGTATAGATATGATTTTTGAAAAAGACTTGCAAGCTGAATTAGTCGAATTTCAAAATCAAAAGATAGAAAAACTAAGTCTAACTAACGAAGATAGAGCCAAACTCATCTTTGAAGCTTGCAAAAATGCTAACTTTAAAATAAAAGATATAGAAAGTAAAGATAGAAAAATAGCTCCACAAGCACCTTTTATGACTTCAACCCTGCAACAAAGTGCGAGCAATCGCCTAGGTTTTAACCCTAAAAAAACCATGATGATTGCTCAAAAACTTTACGAGGGTGTAAAAACCCATCAAGGTATTATGGGTGTGATTACTTATATGAGAACTGACAGCTTAAACATCGCAAAAGAAGCTTTAGAAGAAGTAAGAAAACTCATCAAAAATGATTTTGGCAAAGAATACTTACCAAGCAAAGCAAATATTTATACCACTAAAAGCAAAGGCGCTCAAGAAGCACATGAAGCTATAAGACCGACTAATCTTAGCTTTACGCCAAAACTTGCAAGTGAATTTTTAGAAAAAGATGAAGCAAGATTATATACTTTAATATATAATCGCTTTTTAGCTTCACAAATGAATCCTGCTATATCTCAAACTCAAAATGTCTATGCGAAATCAAACGAAGCAAGTTTTAAAATAAGCGGTAGAAAAATTTTATTTGATGGGCATTATAAAGTATATGGAGATATGGATAAAGATAAAATTTTACCTAATTTAAAACTAGAAGATATACTAAATATACAAAATATAGAATTAAACTCGCATTTTACCGAGCCACCTTCAAGATACTCTGAAGCTGGACTTGTTAAAAAGTTAGAAAATCTTGGCATAGGACGCCCTTCTACTTATGCTCCAACCATCTCTTTACTTAGTGCAAGAGAATATGTGCGTATAGATAAAAAACAAATCATACCTAATGAAATAGCCTTTGTTGTAACAGAAGTTTTAGAACAAAACTTTAGCGATATAGTAGATAGTGATTTTACTTCTAAAATGGAAGATAAACTTGATATCATTGCAGAAGGCAAAATGGACTGGCAAGAAGTTTTAAGAGAGTTTTATTTTCCTTTTATGAGAAAAATTGATGAAGGTAAAAAAAACATAAAAAGCCAAAAAACTTTCACAAAGCTAGATGAAACCTGCCCTGATTGTGGTGGAGAGCTTGCTATAAGAAAAGGAAGATATGGAGAATTTATAGCTTGTTTAAATTTTCCAAAATGTAAATACTCAAGAAATTTAAAACAAGAAACACAAAATGAAGAAAAAAGCGAGAAAAAACTCAATACCATAGGCGTGAAATGCCCAAGCTGTCAAGAAGGCGAGATCGTAGAGCGTTTTTCTAAGCGTGGTAAATTTTATGGATGTAGTGCTTATCCAAAATGCAACTATATAAGTAAATACAAACCAAGTGAAGAAAAATGTAGCAAATGTGGCGAAACTTTGATTATCAAAGAGCTTAAAAAAGGCACATTTTTAGAGTGCTTAAAATGCAAAATCAAAAAGGAAATTTAATGCAAATTATGCTTTGTGCTATATCTAATATAGCAAGTGGAGGGTGCGGGGAAGATTGTAAATACTGCACTCAAAGCGCTCATGTAAAAACTAATATCAACAAATATAAAAGAAAAGATATAGATCAAATTGTTTTAGAAGCTAAAATGGCTAAGAAAAACGAGGCTTTAGGTTTTTGTTTAGTTACAGCAGGTGCTGGACTTGATGATGAAAAACTTGAGTATGTGTGCAAAGTAGCTCATGCGGTGCAAAAAGAAGTAGAAGGACTTTTACTTATAGCTTGCAATGGTATAGCAAATTTAGAACAACTCAAAGAATTAAAAAAAGCAGGAATTTTTTCTTATAATCATAATCTAGAAACTTCTAAAGAATTTTTTCCAAACATATGCTCTACGCATACTTGGGAGCAAAGATTTCAAACTAATCTTTATGCTAAAGAAGCAGGTTTAATGCTTTGCTGTGGCGGAATTTATGGTCTTGGAGAAAGTGAAGCTGATAGAAAAAGTTTCAGAACAAGTTTAAAAGAGCTTGATCCTTTTTCCTCGCCTATTAATTTTTTCATACCAAATGAAAATTTAAAGCTCAAACAAAACTTATTAAATGCTGATGAGGCGTTAAATATCATCAAAGATACTAAAAAAGACTTACCAAATGCACATATCATGGTAGCAGGTGGTAGAGAAGTAGTACTAAAGGAAAGACAATATGAAATTTTTGACGCAGGAGCTAGTGCTATAGTAGTAGGTGATTATCTTACAACTAAAGGCGAAGAACCTAGCAAAGATATACAAAAACTAAAACAAATGGGATTTAGCTTTGCTAGCTCATGCCATTGATGCTCAAGCTGCTACGGATTTAAAAATTTTATTAGTCGTAGCAGGATGTTTGCTTACTTCACCTTATATTGCTAAATTTTTAAAACTCCCACTTTCAGCCACTGAAATTATGCTTGGCTCTTTTATAGGATTTTTAGGTTTTATAGGAGAAAGTGAGAATTTTAAGCTTTTGGCTAATGCAGGATTTTACTATCTTATGTTTATAGCAGGGATGGAAATCAATCTTAAAACCTTTTTAAAAACCGAAAGAAGCTTACTTAATAAAGCTTTTATTTACATCATACTTTTATATGTTTTTAGTGTTTTAGCGGTTGAAAGTATAGATATTTCTTATATTTTTGTCATTATCATACCTGTTATGAGCGTGGGTTTGCTCTCAACGCTTTATAGAGACTTTGGCAAAAACTGTGAATGGCTTAATGTATCCATGGTGGTAGCCACTTTAGCTGAAGTTGTGAGCATAGTTTTACTTACCATAGCTGCAGCATTTTTGGGAAAAGGTGCTGATCTTTTCTCACTCACTCAAAATTTATTATACTTGGTGGGATTTTTAGCACTTTGTATTTTTGGATTTAAATTTTTAGAAGTACTTTTTTGGTGGTATCCACAACTTAAAACCATACTCATGCCTTGGCAAGATCAAAATGAAAAAGATATAAGATTTTGCATGGCAATTTTCATAGCCATAGTTGCGATTATGATTTATTTTAAACTTGAAGTTGCACTTGGAGCTTTTATAGCGGGTTCATTTATAGCTACTTTTTTTGATCATAAAAAAGACTTAGAGCACAAACTTTCTAGTTTTGGTTATGGCTTTTTAATCCCTATATTTTTCATTTATATAGGTTCAAGCTTTAAACTCCAAATGCTTTTAAATCCTCAAGTTTTAATCATAGCTTTTTCACTAACTATCTTTATGATAGGACTAAGAATACTTTGTGCTATGACTTTTGTAAAAATACTTGGTTTAAAAAATACCTTTTTATTTGGCTTAAGCCATTCTATGCCACTAACCTTACTTATCGCAGTAGCTACGCTTTCTTATCAAACTAATATTATCACTCAAGATATATACTCAGGATTAGTACTTACTGCTTTACTTGAAGCAATTTTAGCTATTAGCTTAATAAAATTTATCAATAATCTTAGTAGAAAATAACTCTACTAAGTATTTATTTTCACTTGCTATAATTTTCTTATGAAAAATTTAGACACACTTTTAGAATTAGCCTTAAAAGCAGGCAAAGAAGCCTCTAAGATATTGCTTGAATATAAAGACAAAAATACCTTATGGCTTAAAGATGATGATTCCCCGGTAGGTTTAGCTGATATAAAATCTAATGAAGCTATTAGTGAAATTTTAGCTTCAGGCGATATAGCTATATGCTCTGAAGAAAATATACTTTCTTATGAAGAAAGAAAAAATTTAGAGTATTTTTGGCTAATAGATCCTCTTGATGGCACTAAATCTTATGCTAAAAAAGATAAAGAATATTGTGTTTTAATCGCATTAATCCATAAAAACACTCCTGTGCTTTCGCTTATAGGCGATGTGGAAAATAATGCGTTTTATTATGCACATACCCATACTAAAGTTTATAAAAATAATGAAATTTTAAATCTTAGTTTAGAGCAATACGAAAAGGTTAAAAATATAGCCCTTTACTCTAAAAATCATGATAATAATGAAGATTTTTTTATTCAAAATCATCTTGAAGGCATTAAGGTTTCATCTGCTTTAAAGTTTGTATATTTACTTGAAGCAAAAGCTGGAATTTACCCGCGTTTTGGCGGCCCAAAAGCTTGGGATATAGCCGCGGGAGATTTTTTAGTCAAACAAAATGGTGGAATTTTATACGATTTTGATAAAAAGGCCTTAAACTACAATAGTCCTGATTTTAAACTTCCAAGTTTTATAGCTTTTGCTAAGAATGAATTTAAATTAAAAGGTTTTTAGTGAGATTTTTTTTGGTGTTTTTGTGTTTTTTAAGTGCTATTTATGCCAATTCTTTTGCAAATAAAAAAATCATCAAATTACAAAATAATGATGATTTTAATATCATCAATCTTGATCAAGATATAAATTATGATAAACTCTCACACATTAGCACCTTAGCTTTAGTGCCAAGCTATGAAAAAGAATATAATTTTTATTTTTCAAATTTAAAAATCGATGCTAAAACCATGGCAAAAGACACACTAAAAGCATTAAGTGCTATTTTAAATGAGCAAAATAATTTTACCTTACTTAGTCAAAAAGAAAATCAAACTTATATCAATAGTCAAAATATCTTACAAATAAATAAAAATTTCATCAATGCAAGTGAGTTTTTAGAATTTAATCGTTTCAAAAAGGCTGATTTTGTTATTTTGCTAGATTTAAAAAGCATTCAAGCAAGCCAACAAAATTTCTTGCTTTTTTCCAATTTTGAAGTCAAAGCCGACATAGAATACAAACTTTTTAATGCCAAAACAAAAAAACTAAAAGATCATAAAATCCTTACTATCAATACTCAATTTAGCACAAATGATAAAAATAAATCTTATCAAGAATTAGTTCAAGAAATAGCTAAAATTGTTTATGAAGATATTAAAAATACTATATAATTACCACTTCTTCTTCTAAAACAATCCCAAATTCTTCAAAAACTCTTTTTTTAGCAAGCTCTATCAAAAATAAAGCATCATCAAAACTAGCATGTTTTTTATTGATTAAAAAATTTGCATGTTCATTGCTAAACATCGCATCATTTTTGCTAAAACCTTTAAGATTAACTGCTTCTATCAACCTTCCTGCATGATCGTTTTTGGGATTTTTAAAAATAGAGCCAAAGCTAGCACCTTTTGGTTGATTTTTTCTTGCATTTTTTAAAAGCTCATCTTTAACTGGGTCAAATCCATATTCTAAAAAAAACTTCGCGCTAAACATCACTTCTTTAATAGGATTAAACCTATAAGCAAAAGCAATATTTTGTTTTAAAATTTCTTGATTAAAAGTGCAAATACTAATTAAATTTTTGCTAATATCCTCATCTTTTAATCCTGCATTCATTTTTAAAATACCGCCCAAAGTCCCTGGGATATTTTTTAAAAACTCAAAGCCTTTTAGGTTATTTTCTTTAGCAAAATGATACATTTTAAAAGATTTCACACTAGAGCCTATCTCTAAAAACATGCCTTTTTCATTTTGCTCTAAAATTTTAATATAATCAAAACTTTTCCCTAAAATTCCAAGTTTTTTGGGTTTTGGAGAGATTAAAAGATTATTTGCCCCACCTATTAAAAAACCATCAAATTCGCAAGGCTCTTCAAGTGTTTGCACTTCAAAGCTCTCACCTATACGCACAGAAGAATACTTAGAAAAATCAATAATCATCTAATAAAGCTTGGAATTTGATTTAAAATATTAGTTGTAAAATCAATCATAGAACTTATCATCCAAGGCATTAAAAATACTATTACCACAACAACAAGTAAAATTTTTGGCACAAAAGAAAGCGTGGCTTCGTTAATTTGCGTTACAGCTTGAAAAATACTTATAATAAGCCCTGCAATAAGCCCTGCTAAAAGCATAGGTAAAGAAAGCATAAGTGTGATTTTAAAAGTTTGTACACCCAAGGCTACTAAAGTACTTTCCATATTTTCTCCTTAAAATTTAAATTCTATCAAGAATTTCTAAATTCTTCATACTCACTAGGGATAAGATAATCTTTACTTTTTATTAACTTCTCATAAAATCCATGATTATATCCAAGCTCAAAAAGCTTATCTATGGCATTGTATTGTTTATCATTCATATTAATAGAGTTTTTATTTGCATATAAATTTAAATACACATCAAGTTTTTGTGCATCAACGCGTATTAAATTACGCTCTAAAAGCATGGAGGCTAAGATTTTTCTATTATGATCGGCTACTTCTACTGCTTTAATCAAATCTTTTTCAACCGCTATTGCATCACTAAGCGGTAAAGATCTTCTAAGGGCCATACCACCTAAAGGTAAAGGTAAATCATTTTTTGCTAATTCTTGCCAAATATCCCAAAGTTCAGCCTCAACACACAAACTAGAATCAAATTCTAAAATGCTCTCATGTATAAGCACTCCCGCATCAACTTCATCTTCTAAAACAGCCTTTTCAATCTCTAAAAAATTCTTATAAATTATTCTAGCTTGTGGATATTTTATGCGAAAGATTAAAGCATTAGTAGTGTGTGCTCCACTTAAAGCAACTTTAAAATTTGGCTTTAATTTTTTATTCTTTTTCTTAATAAGCTTTGGCCCATAACCCTCACCAAAACTCACAGCAGTTTTTAATAAAGCATATTCACTAGCTATTAAAGGATAAAGTGCAAAAGATATCGCACTAACATCGTATATATTTTCCAATGCAAGCTCATTTAAAGTTTGTATATCCAAGGCTGTATTTTCATACTCATAAGCATTTCCAACCCAACCAAATTTAATCGCCATATACATAAAAATATCATCAGCATCAGGAGAGTGTGCTACGCTAATTTTTTTATTCATTTTTTTCCTTAAAAATCTAAAAAAGTATTTTAGCAAAATTCAAAATAAAAACTTATATTAAATTTCTTTTTGATACAATTTTAAACATATTATAAAAGGATTAACAAGCATGGATGATAATAAAAGAAAATCACTTGATGCAGCCTTAAAAAGTCTTGATAAAACCTTTGGAAAAGGCACCATATTAAGACTTGGCGATAAAGAAGTTGAAAAAATTGATTCTATTCCTACAGGTTCTGTTGGACTTGATTTAGCTTTAGGAATTGGCGGGGTTCCAAAAGGAAGAATTATAGAAATTTATGGACCTGAAAGTTCAGGTAAAACTACACTTACCTTACACATCATAGCAGAATGTCAAAAAAAAGGTGGAGTTTGTGCGTTTATTGATGCTGAACACGCTCTTGATGTAAGATATGCAAAAAATTTAGGCGTTGATACAGAAAATCTTTACATCTCTCAACCAGATTTTGGAGAACAAGCCTTAGAAATCGTTGAAACTATAGCAAGAAGTGGAGCCATTGATCTAATAGTGGTAGATAGCGTTGCTGCACTTACCCCAAAAGCAGAAATCGAAGGTGATATGGGGGATCAACATGTAGGTCTTCAAGCAAGATTAATGAGTCAAGCTTTAAGAAAATTAACCGGTATCGTTCATAAAATGAACACTACTGTAATTTTCATCAATCAAATTCGTATGAAAATAGGCATGATGGGCTATGGCACTCCTGAAACAACTACCGGCGGAAATGCTTTAAAATTTTATGCTTCAGTGCGTTTAGATGTAAGAAAAACAGCCACCTTAAAACAAAATGATGAGCCTATTGGAAACCGTGTTAAAGTAAAAGTGGCTAAAAACAAAGTAGCCCCTCCTTTTAAACAAGCTGAATTTGATGTGATGTTTGGTGAGGGTGTAAGTCGTGAAGGTGAGCTAATAGATTATGGTGTAAAACTTGATATTATTGATAAAAGTGGTGCATGGTTTTCTTACAAGGCTTCTAAACTTGGTCAAGGTAGAGAAAATGCTAAAGCCTTTTTAAAAGAAAATCCAGCTATTGCAGATGAAATTACTCAAGCTATACAAAACTCAATCGGTATAGATAGTATGATTTTGGGCGCAAAAGAAGACGATGAAGGAGAAGAATAATGTTGATTATTGAAGATTTAAGAGCTTTTGAAGTTTTAGATAGTAGAGGTAATCCTACCATTAAAGCTGAAATCATGCTAAGCGATGGCAGTGTGGGCAGTGCTATCGTTCCAAGTGGTGCAAGCACAGGAAAAAAAGAAGCTTTAGAATTAAGAGACAATGATGAGAGATTTGGCGGAAAAGGTGTTTTAAAAGCGATTGAAAATATCAATGGCACCATAGCTGAAAATATTATAGGGCTTGATGCTTTTAATCAAACCCAACTAGATAATACTCTTTTAGAGCTTGATGGCACAAAAAACTACTCTAATCTAGGAGCAAATGCAACTTTAGGAATTTCTATGGCAACAGCACGCGCTGCTGCTAATGCGCTAGGTGTGCCTTTATATCGCTACTTAGGTGGAGCAAATGCAAGTGTATTACCTGTGCCAATGTGTAATATCATCAACGGTGGTGCACATGCAAACAATAGCGTAGATTTTCAAGAATTTATGATTATGCCTTTTGGTTTTTCAAGCTTTAAAGAAGCATTAAGATCAGTTTGTGAAATTTATGCAGTATTAAAAAAAGAATTAGCTAATCTAGGTCACTCTACTGCTTTAGGCGACGAGGGTGGTTTTGCGCCAAATTTAGCAAACAACACTGAACCTCTTGATCTTTTAATGACTTGTATTAAAAAAGCAGGCTATGAAAATAAAATCAAACTAGCGCTAGATGTAGCAAGTAGTGAGCTTTATAAAGATGGTAAATACCATTTAGAGGGTAAAGTTTTCTCAAGTGAAGACTTGATTGCTCGCTATGAAGAATTATGTGCTAAATATCCTATTTTTAGTATTGAAGATGGTTTGGCTGAAGATGATTATGAAGGTTGGATTAAACTCACTCAAAAGCTTGGTAATAAAATTCAACTTGTGGGTGATGATTTGTTTGTAACTAATGAAGATATTTTAAGAGAAGGTATCATGAAAAATATGGCAAATGCTGTATTAATCAAGCCTAATCAAATCGGAACAATCACTCAAACTATGAGAACAGTAAGACTAGCTCATAGAAATAATTACAGATGTATTATGAGTCATAGAAGTGGGGAAAGCGAAGATGCTTTTATAGCTGATTTTGCAGTAGCGCTTAATACAGGACAAATCAAAACAGGAGCTCTAGCAAGAGGCGAAAGAACTGCTAAATACAATCGCTTATTAGAAATCGAACTTGATAATGATGAGTATTTAGGAGATAAGCTCTGAGTGATTTATTAAAAGAGTATGATGAGCATTCTAAAAAGAAAGAGGCTCGTCATCATCTAATAAAAACTATTGCATTATCATTTGTAGCTATTATTGTTGCTATGTATTTTGGTAATATGTTTTTTGGCAAATCCTCTTTAGATGTTTTATTATCGCTTAAAGAGGAGCAAAAAATTTTAGAGAAAAACATAATAACCTTAAAAGCTAAAAATGCCCAAGCTCAAAAAGAATACTTACAGCTTTTAAGACTTAAAGGAGAAAATTCGCATGAGAATTAAATTTTTTTTACTATTTTTATTATCCTGTGTATTTTTAAATGCAAAAGATAATCCTTTTGACAATAACTCAGAACAACAAAACACCGAGTTTGTAAAACTTAGTCCTTTTCAAAGACAGGATTTTACTTTTAATTCTGATGCAAGAATTTTAAAAAATATTACTATTACTTATATTAATCTTGATGGCTCTGAAGAGCAAACTACTCTAGATATATACAAAAGTATCAATTGGCATGATACTTACTCATTTATAAAAGCCAAAAGTCCAAATGCCACACCTATACTTGATGTATCTGTTACTGTGCCACAAGAACAAGGGGTAAAAAACACTAAAACAGAAGAAAACAATACCACTTTAAACATTGAAACACCAATTTTTAGTGGAAATATTTATAATTTTATTTCTATTAGCTTTTATAACAATAAGATTAATATCAAAACCGAAGATAGAATGCTAAGACATTTATCTATAGGAGATCCAACTAAAATCATTATAGATTTTGCTAAAAAGCAAAATTTCAATACAAAAACTTTACAAGTTAATACTGCTCATGTTAGAAAAGTTGTATTTGGATCACATAAAGGATATTATCGTTTGGTAATTTATCTTGATGGAAAATATAGTTATAAATACTCTCAAGGTGAAAATTTACATACCTTTAACTATCGCTAAGAGTTTTTAAAAACTCTTAAGCAAATCTGTGATCATAAATAATCATTTGAAATCTTTGAGCTATCATTTTAGCTCTTTCTATAACAATACTTCTTGGTTCATCTTCAAAAACTTCTTGCAAACTCTCATCAAACAGATTAAGCCAAACATCAAAAAATTCTCTTGGAAATGAAGGTAATTCATGATGAACTCTCAAAGGAGAACCGCTATAACTTGGATCACCTAAAAACATCCCTGCCCAAAAACTTGCTATTTTTTCTTTGTGTTTTTTCCAACTCTCATCATCTATACCAATTTTTTCATTAAAAATAGGCCCTAAATCCTTGTCTATTCTAACTTTTGCATAAAAAACATCCATAAGTTTTTTTATACCCTCATGATTAATAGTTTCAAATTTCATACTTTTCCTTAAAAAATAATTTTGGCTTATTGTATTAAATTTAGAAATTAAAAATATAAACAAAAGTCAATTTTTAGTATAATCATAAAAACAAATTTAAAGAAAAAATATGACTTATACTATTTTACCACCCAATCAATTCTTGGATAATTATATTTTAAATATACAATTACACCAATTAGCAAATATTTCTAAAAATGCTTATAAATTTTGGAAAAATGTTCAGGCAGCACGCTATCAAGGCACAAGAGTGGTATTTTTACATAAAAAAAGTATTTTACAAAAACACCAACATCTTATACAAAAATGTGAAAATCTAAGTGGCTTTGTATTAGCAAGTGCCTTTTGCTCATTTACTACTTTAGCTCCATCACATTTGGTAGAAAAAAATAATTCTCAAATTTATAAAATCTTAGATATAAAAGAAGTTTGTGGGGTTAAATTTGTAAATTTAAAGGCATTTTATGATTTTTTAAATTTAGATTATAGTTATAATATTTATATCGAAAAATGCCATTTTTTCAGTCCTACTCCTTTGGAAAAACGCATTAAAATCACTGAGAGTATGTGCGTTGGGTATTACTAAGATATTTAAATATCAAAGCACAAGCAAGCGAAATTATAGCCATAGTAAACATATAAAATCCTAAAGAAAAACGAACAATATTTTCTAAATTTCCCAAAGCAATAGTGTGTAAAAATAAAGCAAGTTGCGGAGTAAACCCACCAGCTATTGCATAAGCTATATTATAAGAAAAACTAAGCCCTGAAAATTTAACCTTAGCATCAAATACCTCACTCATCATCAAAGGACAAAAATTCATCACTCCGGTAAAAAAGCAAGCGCTTAAATAGTACACACTCACTAAATTAAAATCAGGTGTTTTAGTATAAAGAGCGTTAAAATAAAATAAACAAGTTAAGAAAAATCCTAGCGAAAAAATCATACAAGCTTTTACTATACCTATTTTATCAGCCAAAATTCCACTTAATATACAACCAATTACAAGCAAAACTATACCAAACATTTGTATGTAAGTTTGAAAGCTTGCATCAATATTTAACATTTTTGCCATAAAAGAAGGTATAGTTAAAATCATCACAACAATACAAGCCGTCAAAACCCAAGTTATCAACATAGAAAGTACAACGCCCAGCTTAGCTTTTTTAAATACTTCTTTTAGAGGGAATTTTTCTAAAGCCTTATCTTTTTTCATTTGTTCAAAAACAGGTGTTTCTTGTAAAAATTTACGCAAATAAGCAGAAATAATCCCAAAAATTCCTCCTAAGAAAAATGGAATTCTCCAGGCCCATTCATAAAGTTCTTCTTGTGTAAAAAACTTATTCATCATTAAAAATACAAAACTTCCAAGCAAAATTCCACCTACTACAGAAGCTGTTAAAAATCCAAGATAAGTGCGTTTTTGTCCATTTGGAGCATGCTCAAAAACAAAAACCCAAGCACCAGGTAATTCCCCACCTATAGCTATACCTTGACAAATCCTTACAAATATTAAAAATACTATACATAAATATCCTATGCTTTCATAAGTAGGTATAAAAGCAAGCATAAAAGTTGGCACAACCATCAGTAAAATACTAAGCATAAACATTTTTTTACGACCAAATTTATCGCCAAAATGTGCCATGATTATACCACCAAGTGGTCTAGCTAAATATCCTGCGGCAAAAATTCCATAAGTATTAAACATTTTCCAAAATGGACTTAAATCTTCAGGAAAAAAATTTTTAGAAATATAACTTGCAAAAAATACAAAAATGATAAAATCGTAAAATTCTAAAGTCCCTCCCAAAGAAGAAAGACTCAAAACTTTTATGTCTTTTTTAGTAAGATTTTTACCCACGATTAATCCATCTCATAAGTATCATCATCACTATAATCATCATCGTATTCATAATCATCATCATCATAATTATATGATCTTTGATTATTTGCATAAGTATCATCATCTGCTTCATCATACATTTCATCATCATAATTTTCAAATTCTTCATCATCATAAGCCATTGCAAATCCTTTAAAATTTTTTAGTAGTATTTTAATATAAAAATATACATTTTGGTATAATTTTTCAAACTTTACTTAAGGAAAAATATGAATTTAACGCATTTAGATGAAAAAAATCACCCCAAAATGGTAGATGTAAGTCAAAAAGATATTACCCAAAGAGAAGCTTGTGCAAGCGGTAAAATATACATGAGTAAAGAAGCATTTGAAGCTATCATTGAAAACAAAGCTAAAAAAGGGCCTGTTTTACAAACTGCCATCACAGCAGCCATCATGGGAGCTAAACAAACTTCAAATCTTATCCCAATGTGTCATCCTTTAATGATCTCAAAAGTACAAACCCATATAGAAGAAAACAAAGAAGAATGTTCTTTTCAACTCTTTGTAACCGTAAAATGCGAAGGAAAAACAGGGGTTGAAATGGAAAGCTTAACAGCTGTTAGTATTGGGCTTTTAACTATTTATGATATGGTTAAAGCTATTGATAAAAGTATGCAAATTACTGATATAGTTTTAGAAAGCAAAGAAGGAGGAAAAAGTGGTAAATATCTGCGATCTTAAAAAAGAACCTATTATAAACTACCCTACTTTTTGGGATTATAAGGTCGTTTTTGAAGCTGAAGTTGATGCTTTAGAAATTTTCACCCAAATACTCAATGAAAGAGAATTTAAATATAAAATCTCAAATACTAGCAAACAAGGAACATATAAAAGTTATCTTTTAAGTGTTTATGTCGATAGTAAAGATGATCGTTTAAATATTTTTAATCAATTAAAAAGTAAAGCGAAATTTGTATTATAAAAAAGGAAAAATATGAAAAATTTAGCCATAATTTTTGAAAATTCTCTCTTAGCTTGTGAAAAAAATGAAATTCCAAACTTAATTAGTGAGCTTATTTTTAATCTAAGTTATAAAAAAATTAGTTTTGAAAATACTAGCAATGAAGAGCTTTTTGCTATCTTTTCTAAAGTATTAGAAAAACTTGGACTTATAAATGAAGAAAATATTTCCAAAATAATCCAAGGTATTATTAAAGCTAGAGTTGAAGAAGATAAAAAAGCATTTTTTGTTTATATTAACGAATATGGCAAATTAAAAGTAAAAATAGAAGAACAAAAAAATACCATTAAACACAAAATTTGCGATAACTTTTTTGATTTAGAAAAGACTTTAAAAGATTTAAATTTAAATGAATTTAATATAAGTATCAATGATGCAATGCTTTATGATATAGAAATACTAGGCCTTTTAAAAGAAACTGCCGAGAGTGCTTTTATCACAACTTTAGAAAAAGGTGAAAACATAGAACTTACATCTTGTGAAATCGCTAAAAACCTTGTATTTAATGCAATTTGTGAAGGAAGCTTTGAAAAAGAAAGAATTTTAAAAATATCCCAAGTAGTTTTAAATGCTGCTTTTGAACTTGCTAACGAATCAAAGGCTTTTGCTTATGATTTATGTATAGGAAGTATTTATGGGACACAAGAAGGAATTTCTTTGGCGATTGAAAAATTTAAATCAAGCTTTGCATATAGCGCTTTAGAACATGATTTAAAAAATAAAGAAAAAGAGCTTATAGACATAGAGCAAGAATTTATCCAAATGCTTAAAAAAATATCATTAGAATTTAATAATCCCGTAAAAGATATACTTAAAGATTTATTAGAAAATAAATTTGACACTTTATTTGCCAAATTTAAACGCTTAATACAAGAAAACAGAGAGCAAATTCTTATCAAAATTAATGAAATTAAACAAAATCCAAAAATTGATGATTTTAGCAAGCTAGCACAAAGCAAACTCAATATCTTAGCTAAAGAGTTAAATGAACTCGAAAAACTCGCAAGCCATAAATATAAAAATTTAGATAAAAACAATGCAAAAGAATTGGGAGTGAGATTGTGGGAAAAAGCAAAAAAATTAATTAAAAAAAATATTAATTGATAATTAATTTTTAAAAATTAAAATTACAAAAATAAAATACGGAGGAAATTATGTTTAACACTTTGAAAGTTAAATTGTCTTTAATGGCAAATTTTTTCACTGCACTAAGTTTGATTATTTTAGGTGTGTTAAGTTTTTACTTTACCAAAACATACCTTTATGATAATGAGCTAAAAAGGCAAAATGATATTTTACAAGTTGCTCGAACTTCTTTAGAAACATTTCGAAAGCACAATAGTGATTTAATTTTAAATTTGGAAAAAACAATTTTGGAATTTCCATATGAAAAATTAAATTCCGAACAAGCTTTGATAGATAATGTTGGCTCTATTTTAAAATCATATAGAAAAGCTTCTGGAGTTTTATCTGCTTTTATAAGTTTAGATAATGGAGAAAATCTTGTAAGTAATGATACTAGTGATAAAAATAATAAAAATATCGAAATTTATGGACAAAATATCAACTATGATGCTAGAACTAGACCATGGTATATTGGAGCCAAAGAAAATAAAGATATTTTCATCACTTCTCCTTATATTGATAAAGCAACAAATCAATATGTAATAACATATACTAAATCTATATATAAAAATGGTAATTTTGTAGGAATTATTGGGGTTGATATTCCAGTAAAAGAGCTTCAAGAAAATTTTGAAAATATGCCTGGTAATAGCTTTTTATTTGATGAAAATGGAAAGATATTTGTTGCTAAAAACAAACAGTTATTAGATCCATCGGTAGATCATGGACCGGTATTAAATGCACACAAACAAAATGGTGATTATTCTTTCTTTGAATATGGATTAAAAGGAAAAGAAAGGCTAGGTATATGTGCTAAAATATCTTCTTACCTTGTTTGTAGCACCGAAAGTGCTGATGTTATAAATGAGCCTATTTTCAAAACAGCAACAATACAAACAATTGTTGTAAGTATCATGGTTGCCTTAAGTGTTATCATACTCTACTTCATCATCTCTTATTATCTATCCCCTTTGCAAGCAATCCAAAAAGGTATCAATTCTTTCTTTGACTTC
>NZ_JAKMTG010000013.1:0-28409 GCF_025773055.1 Campylobacter sp. CNRCH_2013_0671h | reverse complement strand
ATTTTTTTAAATAAAGGTCTTGATGAAGTCAAAAAACAATTAAAATTTTTATTTAATATGGTGTACTATTAAAATAAAATTTTTTAATGATACAATTATATATTTTATATAATTAAAACTGCTAAACTTATTTAAAAAATCTAATAACAAGCTATTTTTATTGAGTAAAATATGTTAATATTGCATACTAAATATATATGAATAAAGCTAAGGTTATGGTATGAATGTATCAAGTACTTTTCAAGAGTTTCTTCAAAATCTAGCGATAAATAATAAAGAAGAAATTAGTAACAGATATGAAGAAATTACAAAAGTACTTAATATTAAATATAGAAATACTGAATCTAGAACATCAAATAGTCTGCAAGTAGGCTCCTATGGTAGATTTACTGCAATTAAAGGCATTTCTGATTTAGATATGATTTATATTTTACCGCAGAAAGAATATAAAAGATTTAAATGTGGTAGACAATCAGCATTACTTCAAGAAGTTAAAAAAACTATTCAATCAAGATATCCAAAAACAGATATGCGAAGAGATGGGCAAGTTGTAGTCATATCTTTTACTAATTATCAAATAGAAGTGCTACCGGCTTTTGAATGTGAGGATGGAAGTTTTTTATATCCAGATACAAACAATGGAGGTAGTTGGAAAAATACTAATCCACGACTCGAAATAAAAGCTATATGTGATTTACATGAAAAAAATAAAAATTTAAGAAATTTATGTAAAATGATTAGATCTTGGAAAAACTACCATGGTGTGGCAATGGGTGGACTTTTAATTGATAGTTTAGCTTATAATTTTTTAAATTCAACTACATATTATAATGACAAAAGTTTTGCACACTATGATCAGTTAATTAAAGATTTTTTTAAATATTTATCAGACTTGCAAAATACAAACTATGTTTTTGCACCTGGTAGCAATCAAAAAGTTTATATTAAAAGTAAATTTCAAACAAAAGCAAAAAAAGCACATAAGTTAGTTTTGGAGGCTATTGAAGCACAAAAAAACAAAAATGCTAATCAGAAGTGGAAAAAGATATTTGGAAGAAGCTTTCCATCAGCTGTTCAGTTAACTACAGAAGCTATGAACGAATCTATATCAGCTTGGACAAATACAGAAGAATTTATAGAAGATAAGTACGATGTTGATATTAGATATGATTTATCAATCGACTGTGAAGTAACTCAAATAGGATTTAGACCGGATAAACTTTCGAGTATTCTTGCTAAAAATGCCAAATTGTTACCAAATAAAGAGTTGAAATTTCAAATAATTCGTAATGATACAAGAGGAGATTTTGAAATTTATTGGAAAGTTTTGAATAGGGGCGATGAGGCACAAAAAAGAAATATGATTAGAGGACAGATTATTAAGGGAGCTAAGATAAAAAACGAGAAAACAATTTTTCGTGGAGATCATATAGTTGAGTGTTATATTGTTCAAAATAATATAGTAGTTGCCAAAGATAGAATTCATGTACCAATCAGTGAAGGAATATATTCATGACTAAAGAAGATTTATTGAGACAGATAGCAGAAAGTGCCTATAACATAGGATTTGGTGCAAAAAAAAGTTTTGCTACATTTGATATAGTTGATAAAATACCTAATATGCTTAGTTTTTGTTCCTTAGCAATTGGTATTTTAGCTCTTTTTATTGATGAGCTAAATATTAAAATAGTATCTGCAAGTTTGATTATTTTTGGAATAATAGGTATTTATATTTCTAAATATTATGATAAAAAAAATATATATAAAACATCAGGTTCAGAAATTACAAAACTTTTCAATGAGTTAAAAAGTTTATATTATTCAGTTAAGGCTAAACCTAATGATGCGAATTTTGATAAAGATGTATCTAAAATGAAAGAGATTGAAAATAAATTTTATTCAATTGCCATCTCTGAACAAATATTATTTAGTGATTGGTATGCTCATTATAAATTCTTTTGGCAATGGGCAACACATATAAAATGGCTTGAGGATGAACTAAAATTGACTTTTTGTAAAAATAAAATACCTTTGTCATTTGTAGTATTTGTTGGTGTTATATTATTGTTGATTTTCATTATTTTTATCTCTTATTGTTCTTACTTGTCCTAATTCTTTATTTTCAAATAAAATAACACTACTCATTTTTCACTCCTATTTAGTCAAATAAGCCACTAGCTTTTGCTTTTTCTTCAGCTTGCTTCATAAGCTCGCCATAATCCAAAGGCTCTTTCCCCATTGATTTACCTATATCTGCTTTAAAAGCATTTTCACATTCTATATATTCTTTTGAAGTTTTATCTTTTAGTATAGAGTCTCTATTATCTTTACAATATTTTAAAGTATCTTTTAATTCTTTTTCATTTTTGGAGTCTTTAAAATATTCCATAGACTTAGGCTCTGATGAACAAGCACCTAAAAAAACAATAAGACTAAGAGAAGCTAACCCTAAAACTACTTTTTTCATTTCATATCCTTGATATATTTTTTAAATATGTCCGTTATATTTTAATGATATTGAAATTATATCTAAAAAATATTAATTAGATATAAAATTATTTAACGATTTTAATACGCTCAGCATTAAACCAAATTAAAGCATTGATATCTGAACACTCGCTTGTAAGTATCTCGATAATTTCTCCAGTAAAACCCAAATCAAATAATAAAGGAAAATCGTAAATCTTTAGTTGTTGTGCTTCTTTAACAGTGTTAGGACTAAAAATAGAATCTATTTCTTCAAACAAGAAAAACTCTCCTTGTTTTGATTGGCAACATTGGCATTTATTCATCAAATAAGAACTTCCAGCTGTATTTGAAAATGATTTTTCGAGAGATTTTATATTCATACGTTTTAAAATATTAGAAAAATCTTCAGAATATGCAGTTATATTTCTAAATATTTTAAATTTAGGCTGAAATAACCATTCGCCTTTTTCTTTATAAATAAATTTAGAGCTTCCCAAAGCATATACAGGTATAACTTTAGAACATTTCCAGCAATTAATAAATCCCTGAACAATATTTAAAGTTTCAGTTGCATAAAATGTAAAATTTTTATTCTCTAAATAACTTGAAACATAGTTTAAATTTTTATAATCTTGCAAATACCAAGTTTTATGTTCTTGATTCCATTTTATTCCATATTCTTTCAATTTATCTTTTTCCGAATAAGGAATATTAAGTTTTATATTCATAAATTGTCCTTAGATAACAAAACACTTAATAATTAATTACATATATTAAATAATTAATATAAATTTTAGAATATTTTGTTAAAATTTATCGTTCGATATCTTTTTCTTTGCTTGGAGCTTGAGTTTCTTGCTCTATTGTTTGTTCTTTAGAAAAACCATCTTGTTGTTTTGCTTTTTGCTCTTTCATTTCGGCTTCATTTTTTATCTCAAAACCAGTGCTTCTAACAATAGCTAGATAGCCATCACCTTTTTCAAGTTTAATCTTTTCTAGCTCTTCTTTAATTTCTTTATTAGTAAGCTTAATGTTTGTGTCAAGATAAAAACTTTTGCTACCATCTTGGTTTTGAAATTCGCTAATTCCAATTCCTTCAACTAAAGCTTTTCCAGCTTCTCTTTTATCGTTGATTGTGTAGTAAAATCTGTCAGTTTCTTCATTCCAGTTATTATTAATAAAGATATGGTTATCTCTATTACTTCTTTCTTGCGGATCTGTTGGTAATAAAACAATGTTGAAATTTTCTTTATCTCTTCTTACAAAGTAATTTTTCCATTCATTATTTACTTTAAAAGAAGCTGTTACAGCTCCCTTATCCATTCCAACAACTTTTCCAGCCTCTTCTATCACATCAACTAAAGCAGTAGCAACTTGTCTTTGCTTAATTTCACCTGTTTGAGTGTCTTTATAGTTTAATGCGTTATTTACATCAACCATAAGTCTTGGATGATTTCCATTTGATAATCTTACGAATGCCATTTTTTATCCTTAATAAAAATTTTTATGTTTTGTTTTTTGGTTTTTGGTTTGGGAATTTAAAAAAAATATATATAATTACATGTTCATTCACCTCCTTGTAGTGTGATATGAATGCCATTCTCATCTTTATTAAGAATGGTTTTGTTTTTTGGGAAGCTCAAAGTTAAGCTTTTGTCTTTATTTTCTTTTATAATGATAGAGCTTAACTTTTGGGCGTTTTGGGTTATTTTTTTATAATCTTCGTATTTTAAGTATACGATGAAAGAAAAAACTCCGAAAGAAAATCCAAATAAAACAAAAAACATCAATGAAACAATCATAGTTTGTTTGATATTTTTAGTTAGCTTCGAAAAAATTTTAGAAAAATCTAAAATTGCATTTTTTTCTTTTTCTAAAAACACTTTTAAAGTTTGATCATATGTTTGTAAGCTATCACTTAATCTAGCTTCGATTTTTGACCTAAAATCCTTTAAATCATCATTACTTACTTTTAAAGCACTATTTAACGATTCAAGAAATGTATTATCAAAATTAACTAAAGAATTATCAAGTGCAGTTTTTAGTTCCATTGCTTTTTGACTAAATTCTTCTATTTCTAATTTTGAAAAAGATGAGTTCAAACTATCAAGTTCTGTTTTAATCAAAAGTGTTTTATTGATTATTTCCAATTCTTCTTGACTTGGGGGATTTTTAAAATACGAAATTAGAGAATCAATATTCATTTTAAGTTTATAAAAATTTTGCTCTAAATCTTTAAAAATTCCTTCTTTGGTATTCTCATCAAGAACATTATTTAAGCCTATATTGATAGTATTATTAATGATTTCTAAGATTTTTATCTGCTCATCAATAATTTCTTGATAGTTGCAAATTTTTACTTCATCAAGTAAAGAATTATTCATATCTTCTTGATCTATTTGCTCATCAAGTAAGCTTTGATTTTCCTCAGTCATTTTTTATCCAACATTTTTTATTAATAAAAATCTTTTTATAAAAAACCCATTTCCACTTAAAACCTACTCTCTCGCGATGTTTCTCTCTTAAATTATCAGGAAGTAAGTTATATTCTTGTTCAGAAATTTCTTTTAATTCATAACCTCTTTTCCAACTGACATCCTCTATAAAATTTTTAGAGCATATATACTCAAAACCTTGATAATCAGTATAAGAACTAGATTGCAATAGGTAACAAGATTGCGATAATTGTGGATTTATTCTATATCCATAATGCTCTATTTCTTCACAAGCACCATCATCACATACTCTTTCTACCCATAAAAGTTTTTTTTCTACTCTTTTATTAAGTTCTTCCAAAGAACATTCACCATCTAAATGAGCTAAAATATCATTCTTATATTTAAGCATTTCAGTATCACTATTATTCACAGGACATAAATTTAAAAAATCTTTTCTTGCCTGTATGGTTTTCCAAGGCTTTTTAAACTTGATTGCAAAATATCTTGCAATCGCTGCACTACATTCAGGTGGTTTAATAGGCGAAGCTAAACAAAGCATAGCTTCACAAGCATATCTAGTATCTCCACTTAAATAATCCAATTTTATAGCTTTTAAATTTGAGAACATAAACATAGCTAAAATTATTGATATCAATTTTATTTTCATTTTTTATTCTCCTTTTTTTTAATTTTTTTGGCTTCTTGTATCATTTTCTTTTCTACAATTTCATCTTGATTAATGGTTTTAATCACGGTTGGTTTAATCTCATTATTATCAAATAAAGAATTACTCATTTATCCCTCCATCTTTTGCATGAAAAAAAAGCATATTGATGGTATTTTTATCTCCCTTAATAATGCTTATAGGCTGTAAGATCATTTCTGCTTCAACACCATTTTTTTTAAAATACTCTTCATATTCTTGAATGATATTTTTTTCGCCTATTAAGATAATTCTTTTTGCATTATGAGCCAAAAGAAAAGTTTTTACTATTTGCTCATTAGTGAGCAAGCCTTCTTTATTTTTTGTAAGCTCTATTTGATAAATCCAGTCCATATTGCTTAACTTTGAATCTTTAGGAACAAATCTATATTTTTCCTCCAATAAAGAATTATTCAAGGTTAGCTTTGAACCGCCTTCAAGCTTTTTAGGTTTTGGTGCAGAACTTGCACATCCTATAAAAATTACACTTGCCAATAAAAGCAAACTAAGCGTTTTTTTCATTATTTTCTCCTGTTGTTGGTATTTGTATGCGACACTCTCCTCTTTGAAAAGCTCCTTTTAAGATATGTTCTTTAGGTATGCCTTTAATTTTTGCCAAAGTTGGAGAGACTTGTTTAAACTTATCAATAAAATATGGATCGTTATAATAAAAAGCTTTTTTGCATAAAATAGGCTTTCCATTATCTATAGTAATAAGCTCATCTTCAAAAGACATTTCTCGAAGTTCTTGCGGAAGCATTAATGCCCTACTTGCTTCACTATAACTTGTAGATCCACCACTTGCCCCTACACTTCTTGATCTTGTTTTAAATGTAGTATTACCAAGTATTCTACTAATCTCCTCTGCATCTTCTTGCTCTCTTGGGGTATAAAAAATTTGACAAGCATGGTTAGTCAAAAGAGTTTTTGCTCCATCATCCCCATATCCATCAGGGGCAGGTGCTTTAAGTTGAGATTTTGATTGATAAATCATCAAAGAACGCATTAAATAACCTGCCATAAAACTTACTGCTGAAAGATATATAGGAATTTTTCTAGGTGCTGTAAATTCATCCATAAGCATTAAACAAGTATATTTAATTTGTGGATTTTGTTCAGGAAGTTCTTTTGTATTCAAAAGAATTAACTGCGACCAAAAAATATTCAATATAAATTTTGCATTAGTTAATTGATCAGGGGTTATACCTATATAAATAGTCATTTTCTTTTTGCGTAAATCTCTCAAATCAAAATCACTAGTTTGAGTAGAAAGTTTTAATACCTCTGCTTCAAAAGGAGTTAAAGGCTCGTTAAAAGAAGACATAACTCCTGATTTTGTATTATCACTTGAAATACTAAAATAAGTTTCTAACCTTCTTTTTGTGATATCTGAAAGCAGATCATCACAATTTGATAAGTACTTATAAGTATTATCAAATCCATTTATTTTTTTACCCTCATATTCAAAAGTAAAACCTTTTGAAAGTTGTAATATTCCAAAAAAACTAAATTCTGTTTTTAAGTTAAATGTTTCTAAAAAAAGTTTCCCATCTTCTTTTAAATTTAAATCTTTCCACAAATAACAAAGTCCTATAAATAGGTTTTGTGCAAGACCATTAAAGAATTGAGTTGTAGAATCTCCTTCTTTTGGATAAATGATATTTGCTAAATCCATTAACTGACTATCACAATTATCACTATCACTCATATCAATATAAGTTAAAGGGTTGTAACGATGAGTTCTTTTTGAAAATGGATTAAAAAGAAAAACATCTTGACCCAAAACTTCTTTTCTATATTTACTTGTAAAATCAAAACATTCTTGTTTTATATCCTGAACAACAGCACTCTCTTTCCAGTCCATTAAATTTGGTATTACAATACCAACCCCTTTACCACTTCTTGTTGGAGCTCCCAAAGCCACAAACTGAGGCCCTTTAAATCTTAAAAATTTTCCCTTATATTTTCCAATGATTATTCCATTGTCTGAAAATAATTTCATTTTTTTAATTTCTGCTAAATTTGCAAATCTTGCCTCACCAAATTGAGTTTTTTTGCTTTTAGCTATTAATGCTAAAAGCGTTAAAACAATAACACTAAAACCAAACATACCAAAGAAAGAAATATAAGCTTTTGGGTAAGCATTTATTAATGCCTCAAAAGTGAATTTAAGATTGTAAAATCCAAGAATTCTTTTTAAGCTTACATCATTAAGATAAAACATCACAAAAGGACTTAAAAAATAAGCTATTAATAGTGAAAAAATACTTATAAAAACAAGCATTACAATCTTATCTTTCATTTTCTATTCCTTTTATTTTTGTAGAAAAGCTTTCTAATTTTTGTTTAAAATAATTAGAATTTTTTTCTTGTTTTAAAGATTTTTCTTCATAATAAGCTTTAACTTTTGGATTTTTAAATTCCATTCTCTTATTAAGATTTCTATCAGAATAAAAAGTTATAATAATTTCATCAGAGGGGGATAGTGGCGGGATGAGACCCTCCCCTTTGATCTTATCAGTAGCAACTCTAAAACGAATGCCTTCTTTATTTTCCCATTCATATACTTTTCCACCTCTTCCATCATCAAATGGTTCTTTAAAGACTTTCAAATATTCTCTTATAGAGTTACCAAGATTTAAAAGCTCTTCAATCTTTATTTCTCCTTCGCTTTCTTTTGCTAAATGTAATTTGATATGTTCAGCACCTCTTCCTTTGTCTCTTTTTGTGTTATGCCAACCCTTAACATAATGGACAACATAATCAATGATTGCCTCTTCAATAATCTCTAATTCTGTATTAATTGGAGTTGAGTTTTTATCGTTAAAACTCACATTATAAATTCCTCTTTTTTCTTTATTTGCCATTCTTCATCTCTTTAAAATATATTTGACTAATATGTCTTTTTCCATTATGAGCTCTAATATGGACAACTACATCAATAAGATTTTTAAGCATATCTTGTATTTTTTCAAAAGGTATTTTTTGACCTTGAGTATTTTGTAAAGTCATCAAAGCCAAACGCTCGAATGTTTCAGAAGTGCTTCCTGCATGGCAACTTGTAATGCTACCACCATGCCCACTAGAAAGAACATTGATAAAATCATAAGTTTCAGCACCTCTAAGCTCTGCCAATAAGATTCTATCAGGCTTCATTCTAAGACACGATTTTAAAAGAGTTGCAGAATTTAAAAAATCTTCATTTTTAGCTTCGCTAGGATAAAAAAGTTGTACAAAATTTTTATGCTCATAAAATTTTATTTCTTCAACATCTTCTATAGTTATAATTCTTTGTTCTTTGGGAATAAAATCAATTAAAGTTTTCATAAAAGTTGTTTTACCGCTTCCTGTACCTCCTGCTATAATGATATTTTTTTCATACTCTACTGCTTTACAAATAAAATCTTTAAAATTTTTAGCCTCATAAAGCTTTTTCAACTCCTCATCCAAAGGATTTGTTATAAAATGATCAGTTTTTATTTCTTCAAAAAGACCACTTTTAACATGATCTTGTATTAAAAATCTTTTCTCACTTGGTTTTCTAATTGTAATTGAAATATGCTCTTTTTTAGTCGCTGGCGGAATTACTACCTGAACCCTTTCACCTCCATGTAATATACAAGAAAGGATAGGGCGTGATTCATCTATCTTATCTTCTTTAAAAGAAGCTAAAGAAGTAGCAAACGATTTAGAAGCTTCATAATCTAATTTACTTGTTTCTTCTTGCCATTTTCCATCATTAGTTTGTATGAAAATATTTTTTTTGCCGTTGTAGCATATTTCAGTTACGCTGGAATTAGCCAAATGCTCTCCAAAAAAATCATTAGCTAATTTTTCTAGGGTTCTTGAATTACTCATTAAAAGCCCTTTCTTTTTAATTGATAAACCTTAGAAAAATCAATATCTTTATTAACATATACACCTACTAAATCACCGTGATTTTTGTAAAGAGTTGGTTGGATATTAATCATTTTTTCTAAAGCAGTATTAGCTATTTCACGAGAAGTTTCTCTTGAATTTTCCGTATAATCAACACTATTTTCTTTTTTATTAATAACTTGATTAGCTAAAATATTTAAAGAATCATCAATTATTGATAATAAAATAGCTGAACCAAAGCGTTTCATATAATGATGATCTACCCATCCTTGTATTCCACTTGCTCCAAGCTCATCAGTTGCACCTGAATAAACTGGTATAATAATATTATTAGGCGTTCTTATTTCTTGCCAAATAACAAAAAGCCTATCCATACCATCATTTAATTGTCCTGAACTAAAACTTCCTGTAATGGTGCTTCCTTTTTCAATTAAAAGAACATTGCCATTTGAAGAATAAACATCATTTGAAACAATACAAGCAATACCCCCTTTAATAGTGCTAACTAAACGAGTTTTTAAAGAACAACCTATATAAGTTCCTTTGGATAATAATAAATTTGGATCAAACTGACTAACACTAGCACTAGTTGGGGTAAAAACATCGCCGATAAAATCATTTGATCCATTAGATAATAAAGCATTGTCTCCTTGCATAGGTTTAGAATTAAAAATATTATTTGAGCTTTCTTGTGTATTGTTTTCTTGTGCATTAAAAGCCCCACCATCACTACTACTTACCACAACTAACCCTGCACCTTTTACTATTCTTGGTTGTAAAGGTTTTGAGATAAGCTCGAAAGGATTTTCTTTTGGAGTTACTTCAACGGGTTTTTCCTGTTCTCTTTCTTTCAATAACTCTTCAAAACTCTTTGTTTCTTCTTTAACAGGTTCTTCTTCTTGAGGTAAAATAAAATCTTTTAATTTCACGCTACTAGCAATGTCTTTATTAACTTCTTTTGCTTGTGTATTTGCAGTATCACCACTACTACCAATAAAAGATTTTGCAAAGATATATGCAAAAATCAATAATATAAATACACAAGCAATAAAGAATACATAGATTTGAATTTTTTTAACATTAACGCTTTGTGCTTGCAACTCACTTTGTAAATCCATATCTTTTAATTCTTGTTTTTCTTGATTACTCATTGCTCATTTCCTAATAAAGATTGTTCTAGTAAAAGTGTTTTACTTGGATCGTTTATCACTCTTTGTATATTTTCATTAGAGGTTTCTCTAGTTTTATCTAAAGGATTTTTTCCATAGCCATTATTAAAAATTCCAACAACCTTATCTCCACTTCTTAGTAGAATTTGTTTTGCAATTTTTTGAACTACTAAAACATCATATTTTCCATCTTTTTTAATGTGAGTATTTAAGATCATTTCTTTGCCGTTTTCATATAAAAATACACTCGGAAATGTTTTTGTGTTATCAAAACCTAAGTAAGTAAAAACACCATCATCATAAGCATAATTTGGTGCTATATCTTCACTTCCCTTATTCGCTTTCATTAAAAAATCCCAGTTTCTAGGAACTATATTTTTATCAAGTTCTTCTCTTACAATTTTCTTTTCTAGCTCTTTTTTTATTTTATTCTCTTGCTTTAAGATTTTATCAGCGTGACTAAAAGACAATTTATAAGTTGCTTGCTTGCTATCATTAGTTAGCAATAAATCAAAAATATAAGTTTTTAAATTAGTGGTAACAATTAAATTTGTTTTCCAGTCTTTTGGATTTGGATCAACAATCATCTCTTTTTGCTGACCTTGATTATAAGGATCATTTTCTACAAAAAGTCTAGTTTTATAAGCTTTTGGTTTAATAAATAAAAGATTTTTTTTCTCTATTAAATCCCAACCTTCAGAAAATCCTGTAGCGGTATTTATAATGACTTCTTCATCGCTAAATTCAATCATACTTACAAAACCATTTCTAGCTACCATTTTAAAAACATCTTTAGAGTTATACTCAGCATGTGCTACGCGTTGATCGTATTCTGATTTTTGCGGTTCATTTAATGCAAAAACAGGTAAAGCCAAAAATGAAAAAGAAAGGGCTAGGCTAATATTTTTTATCATCTTATTTCCTCATCAACTCTATAGTGAGTAACCTTAAAGCCAAGAGGGTTTAAAATTCTATTTTCTTCACTTGTTTTTGCTAGTAAAAAATCATATGCTAAGGTTATAACTTTGGTTGATTGTTGTGTGCTTTTTGTTGCAGAATCTTTTTTGGTAATTAATGCTCTTATAGTAGAGGTTTTTACTCCATTGCTATTTCCAAGAACAATACTTAAAATCTTAACGCTTACTTCAACATTATCTTTATAAATTTGATCTAAAGCATTATTACCAGCATAGATAGCTCTATACTCATTTGCAACATTTTCATCACTCATTAATTGAGTAAGAACATAATCTTGATTTAAAAACTTATAATAATAACCTTCTCTAGCTTTTATATATTGAGAGATAAAGTATTTGTCTAAAGCTTCAATAGAGCTAATTTGCTCTTCTTGTAAGCTAGTAATAATATCCACCATACCAGTAGTATTATCCACTCTAATCACATAAGGTTCGGTAGTTTTTAATGGTGTTAAGAAAATTACAGCAATTACAGCAATAATTGATATTGCCATACTTATAAATGCAACTAACCAAGCTCTTTGATTTGATTTTTCAATCAAATATCTTACACTTGCTTCAAAATTCAAAGCATTAGAATTAATTTCATTTTGGTTTTTCAATTTTATGTTTAAAAGAAGTTAGTATAATTAAAAAGGGTGGAATGCCAAAGGGTGCCACCTTTGACATTCAATTTACCGCCCAGAAGGGAGGTGAGTCGAATGACTAAAATTATCCTAGTAATTATATTAGTTATGCTTTGCTTTGTCAAGGCATACTAATCTCCCTGCAATTATAGCAGGGTTTAGGATAATCCCTTTGGCTTTATACTAACTTTCTTTATCTCCTTTCTTTAAAATTTGTTTTCTAAAACTTCAGTTTCAATTATTTGCACATCTTTTTCTTTGAAAAAAAGATTTTGTTTTAAAACTTTTACAAAAACATCTCCTTGCTCCGTATTGTAAGTGATAGAATAATCAAACTCGCCAGCTTCAACCATCTTATCTTCATGATAAGAATTAGAATCATTTACAGCCTTTTTTAAAATCACATAAGACATACTCGGATAATTTAAAATAATTCTCTTTTTCTTTTTAATGTTTTCAAAGCTTTTAATGGAAGTTTCTTTTTCTTCTTTCTTTTCAAACACAGGAACAATTTCCATTTTTAAAAACTTTTCTTGATCTTTAATATCATTTACAGCAACCCAACCACTTTTATCATCAAATAAATAGTTATAATTAGTATTGTTTTTAATAGAACAAGCACTAAAAAAGATTGCACAAAATGCAAATAAAATTACCTTATGCTTCATTTCTCATCCTTTGTAATATGCTCTTTCCTAAAGACATAGCATTACCCCCTGCAACAGAAGCACCCGATTTCATAGCAGAATAAGCACCTTCTGCCATTTTAGAGCCTCCTTTTTGAGCATGCCCAAATAAATTTCCAAGAGTTTTTCCAGCAACAGAACTTATAGGATTGCTTACCCTTGAAAACACACTTTGCATAGCAGAATCTAAAGCAACGCTTCCTACTTTTTCAGCAAAAACCTTTGCTACAAAAACCATAGCAACTAATAAAACAGAGGAAAAAATCATTGATATTCCTATGAAAAATGAATCTGTATCAGCATTTGCGTATTGGCTTTGATATGTATTTACAAATTTATATATTTGTTTAGCAAAAACTTTAAAAAATAAGCTCATAAAAAGAACTAATAAGGTATTAGAAATAAGCAATGCAAGCCATTGAGTAAAAACATTTTTAGTGCTTTTATATAAAAGACAATAAAACATTAAAGGTGCAGCAATCACTAATATAGTTTGAGTAAAAGCAGTAGCATTAATCACTACTAAAGCAGGTAGCACAGCTATGCCAAAACCTGTATAAATCATAACTATACTAAATGCAGCAACTATAATGCTAAATCCACTAGCCTTAGCCCATATACTATCAGCTAAATTTCTAACTTCATTAAAAATAAAATCAATTTGCTTATACATACTAAGGCTTCCACCCGCCCACTCATGAAAGCCATCCATAGCATTAATGACTAAAGTAAGCCATCCGCCGATATTTAAAGAAAAAGTGATGATCATAGCCTTAGCAGCTAAATCCCACATTACTTCTTTAGTAGGACTTTGAGAACGACCAAATAAGATTTCATAACCCTTATACATAATAGTAATAACAAGGGTAATAGAAAAAAGCACGGCAAGTTGAGTCATTTTTTCACTCAATGCTGCATTTCTTACTACTTCTAAAATCACATGAGTAGCATTACCAAGCTCTGTAAAGAAATTACTTTGCATGGTAAGCCTTAAAAGAAAATATGAGATTATAAAAATTTATAAGATTAAAAATTTGGATATAATTACATGGGGTTAGCCATAGGGCGGCAACCCTATGGCTCAATAAAACCTCAGAAAAGAGGTGATTTGTTTGAACCAAAAATATTTTATACTTATTATTATACTTCTTTGTATAGTAATAGTCAAGGCTTATTAAGCTCTTGCCCTGCTTTTGCAGGGATAAAATATTTTTTATTTTTCTACTTAAAAAATTAAAATAAAATACGAAACTACAAAAATTTATAAGATTAAAAATTTGGATATAATTTTTTGGGGTGTTTGCCACAAGGTTCGCACCCTTGTGGCGAAAATCTAAGCCCCTAAAGGAGCTAAGATGAATACCACTAAATTCATCATAGTTGTAATTATACTCCTTTGTATAATTATAGTCAAGGCTTTTTAGTCTTGCCCCACTTGTTGGGGTATGGTGGATTTTCCTTGTGGCTTTAAATCTAAAAATAGCCACTAATATAACTTTAACATTGTTAATCACTATGGTGTTTTAAGAAGTTTAAGAAGACTAAGGTATAATACCCCGAAGGGTTAGCCGTAGGCTGCAACCCTATGGCTAAATTTAACCCTAGAAAGTAGGTGATTAAATTGAGTTATAACAAACTTATAATTGTAATTATACTCCTTTGTATAGTTACAGTCAAGGCTTATTAGCCTTGCCCCTATTTTTAGGGGTATAAGTTTACCCTACGGCCTTTCTTAAACTTTCTTTATCTCCTTTCTTTAAAATTTGTTTTTATTTAAATTAATTTGGTTTTAAAATTAAGTTTTTGTAAAACTTGTGTTTTTCCATTTTTAAATTTTTCTACTATTTCATATTCTATTAGTTCTATAAATTTAGAATTTTGTTTTTGTTCTATTTCCTTTATAGCGTTTGCTATCTTTTCCTTATAAGGTGTATCAGGAAGATCATAATGTTTTAGTTGTTTTATTTTTTCTATTTCTTTGTTTTTAATGATTTGTTCCATTTGATTAAAAGCATTGATAAAAGCAATTTTAAATTGTAAAGCTTTTTTACCTGTAAAACCCATAGCTAAAAGCGTGAATGCATCACGAGTTAGATTATACATAGGCATTTTTCTATTAACAAGCTTACCATTCTTTGGGTTCGTTGTTTTCGATATTTGCACGACCTCCGCAAAATTGCGGAGTTCGTTAGAAACCCCTATTTCTCGCAATTCATTTAAAATATTTCTAATAGATTTTAAAACATCATCATGTCTTTTCCCAAACACTTTAGCTATATCTAAACTTGTGCAAAAAATTTGCTCATCTTTGTTTTCAAAGATGACATCTATATTGTTAATATTAATAACACTACTCATTTTTCACTCCTATTTAGTCAAATAAGCCACTAGCTTTTGCTTTTTCTTCAGCTTGCTTCATAAGCTCGCCATAATCCAAAGGCTCTTTCCCCATTGATTCTGCAAACAGCTGTGCTGCTTGATCTTGTCTTATTCTTCTTTGATTTTCATAATGCATATTAGAAATTTCAAGATTAGTTTTAATGATTTCTAGTTTGGTTTTTTCTACATTAATCGCATTGTTAATGTCATTAGTTTCTTTAATATCTTTTGATTCTATAAGTCTTTGGTGTAGTTTTTCTAAAGACTTTGCTACGGTATTAACTTGGATAGAAGCTTGATTATAATGCTCCACTTGAGCTGCATAAGTAATCATATCCATTCTACATATTCTTTTTCGCTCTTCACTCAAATAACTAGCATTGCAACGATCAAAAAGAGTGAATTTTCTAAATGTTTCTTTGCTTTTATCGCTTAAAAAGCCTTGTGGATCTTGCAATACATCATCATAAAAAGATTGTATGTTTTGTCCAGCTTGTGCAAAATCTAAATAAATTTGTTTTGTGTCTCTCATAAAAGACACTGAATCTCTTGCACCTGTTTTAGACATAAGTTCATTTTGATAAGCTTGAATTTGTTGTTGATAGTGTTTAACCGTATCTTGCCATCTTGTAGCTTGTTTAGTCCACTCTGCAATTTCTTTTGCATTTTGGGTTGCCATTTGTGAATTTGCAGTCGCATCAACTACAGGAATACCAGCACTAAAAGCTAAGTTAGGCAAAATCAATAGGGAAGTAAGAATAAGAATAGATTTTTTAAATTTTTGGATATAATTTTTTGGGGTGTTTGCCACAAGGTTCGCACCCTTGTGGCTTAATTTGCACTCCGAAAGGAGGCGATTAAATTGAGTCATATAAATCTCATAGTTATTATTATACTTCTTTGTATGATAATAGTCAAGGCTTATTAGCCTTGCCCCATTTTTATGGGGATGAGATTTCCTTGTGGCTTTAAATCTAAAAATAGCTACTAATATAACTTTAACATTAATACCAGCACTAAAAGCTAAATTTGCAATACATAATGATGAAATTATGGAAAATAAAAATTTATTTTGTTTTTGGATATAATTATTTTTGGGGTTTGCCACAGGGCGGCAACCCTGTGGCTTAATCTTAACTCCAGAAAGGAGATATTTTAAGATGAAGTTCACACGCTTTATCTTAGTAGCAATTATACTACTAAGTTTAATAGTAGTCAAGGCTTTTTGAGTCTTACCCTGTCTTTTGACAGGGCTATTTAAGATAAAACGCCCCTGTGGCTTTTTGGTTTGATTTTTACTTAAACTTAATCTCATTGTTCTTCCTTATAAAATGTTTTAAGTTCATTGATTTTTTCTTCCAAAGTTTTGTTTTCTTGATTAAAGATATTTTCTATTTTTTCTATATAGCTTGTGCCTGTAGATAAAATTTTTAGGTTTTCTTTGCCTAAAGATGAAAGATCCAAAGAACAAACAACTGCTTCATCTTGTCTTTTAACAAGGAATTGTCGTTTATATGGGGCAAAGTTTTTAACTATTAAAAATTCATCTTTACTAAGACCTAGTCTTAAATACTCATCTTCTTTTGCTAAAGGGTTTGGTAAAAATATTTTTGTAGCAGATTGTTCAACTAAAGTATTTGCTATCTTTAGTTTTAAAAAGTCCTCTATACTTTGTGTAGCAAGTCTTAAAAAGCCATTTTGTTTTCTTATGGTTTTAAACTTGTTTTTTACTTCTTCTGCCACAATATCATTTTCTAACCACTTCCAAGCTTCATCAATATCTATACAAAGTCTTCTTCCATCTGCTAAATTCATAACACGCCAAAGAATAAAATAAGAGATTAATGCTGAAACATCTTTTTCATCTAAAAATTCAGTTCCATCAATACCAAATAAATTAATATCATCAGGAAAATCTAGGTTGTCATATTCATTATCAAACACCCAGCCAAATTGTTTTCCTTTTTGGAATAAAGACAATCTACTTTTTAAAGAGTTATTGTCATTAAAATCATCTGTAATATTTTCAAGAAGTAAAGAAATAGGATATTTTCTTTCAGAAATTTCAAATTGAAGCATTAGAGTATTTACAGCTTCATTGATTTGTTTTTCTTCTTTTGTATTAAGAATTTCGCCATTGCGTGTTACACATAGTTTTATTAGTTGTTTTAAAAATCTTAAATTTTCTTCATTAGTTTCAACCATAAAAGGATTAAACCCAGTAGGCTTACCATTTTTAATAGAAATATATCTACCGCCAGCACAAAGAATATTGCCTAAAGCACCTTTATCTTTATCTAAAAATACAGCTGTAAATTTCTTTTTATCTTCAGGTATGTTTGCAGGGAAACTATCTTTATTAGCATACTTTATCATTTGATTAATGATAAAATTCATAAACACGGTTTTACCACCACCACTTTGACCTAAAATCAAAGTATTAGCTAAATTCAAATCACCAAATTCATCTTTGTTTTTTCCATCGCTTTTGTGGAAATTTAAAAAATATGGTTGTTTATTTGGTGTTTTTAAAATAGTTACAGCATCGCCCCAGCAATTTTTTTCTTTTTTGCCCATTAAGAAATTATGTAATGCAACCAAAGATGAAAAATTTAAAGATGAAATCATATGAACTCTTGGGCGTATTGCAAAATTACTTGGAAATTGTGAAAAATAAGAAGCAGGTAGTGCAATATTTGCTAATGTTGAAGTAAAGCCTAAACTATTTAATGAAGTTATTATTTTATTAGTATTTTTCTTGCATTCATCAATGCTATCACCAAAAACACAAATACTAAAATGATAATTTCCAAAACTTATAACATTACTAATTAAATCATCTAATGCTAAATTTAATTGCTCTATCTGACTTACGCCATCATCTTCACTTGAAATTAGTTGATTAATTTGTTTGTTTAATGCTGATTTTGAATCATATTTTGATAAAGGAACAAAAGTTTGAGTGATAGTATAATCTACATCAAGATACATTAAAGAATCTAAAATACCTGAAAAAGTTTCATTAGAATAATCTTTAATTTCAATAATTCTAGCAAATCTTTTTGTATCATCATTGTAGTTTAGCTGAATCATATCGTGATTAAATTGAATATTTTTTAAAGTTCCTGTTAGATATTGATATATCGGAGTATCACAAACTACAACAGGATTAAATTTTCCACCTATTAAATAATTATAAAATTCTAATTGCTCGGAATATTTAATATTATTCTTTTTATATACACTTAATATTTTTGGTTTAAAATCTTTAATGTTAGCTTCAAGTTTTCCTAAGTATTCTTGGAATTTAAGAACAAAATTTGAAATTTCTTTTGCTTTTGATTTGTAATTTAATTTATTGAAAGTCTTTAGATCAATATTAGATTTTAAAGGCTTATAGACCAAAGTTAAATAAAGCGAATTTTGCTGAAAACTTTTTTTATCAAAACTCTTATGGTATTTTTCATCAATTTCCTTTAAAAAAGAATTTTCAAAATGAGAATCTAAAAATTCATGTAATTTAAATCTTACATTATGAAAATAAAAAGCAATAGGTTCATTAGAAAATGACATTATCATCATATTTAAAAGATTTTTTTTAAAAATTAAATTCTCATCTGACTCACACTCAAATTCTATACCCTCAATAAAAAATGTGCTAATTAGCATATGTTCTTTTGTAATAACAATACTATCTGTAAGTAAAGAGCTATAAGGAATTAATTTCTCTAAACTTGGTTCAGCATGAAGTGGAAATATAGATAATTTTGGAAAATCATTATTAGTTGGCAATCGTTTATAGCTTACGCTATTAAAAGTTTTTGCTTTATGATACTTTCTACTCAAAAAATTACTAATAAATTTAGTTTTTAAAAAAAACAATCTAAACATTTGCTCATCTTTCTTAGTCATTGCTTTCATAATAAAATAAGAAATAACTCCAAAAATTAAAAGGAAAAATTGTTGCGTATAAACAGCTATTAAGATAAATCCTAAAAGGTTCATTATGAAAGGCACTAAAGGCACTCCAAAAAGGAGTGCAGGGCGTGTTAATCCTTTAAAGAGCGGATCAAAATAGTTATTCATAAACTTTTAACCCACCAAAAGAGCAGCCAAAGAAGAAGCAGAACCTATAACAACACCACCAATTACCACTGGTAAAACTTCAGTCCATTGTTGTTTTAATATTGCCATTCTATAACCTGCAATACCAAAAGCTATTGTAATAGCAATAATAGAAACACCAAACAAAGCTGACTCTATATCTTGTGCCAAAGTATTGACTTTATCAATACCGCCTGCAGCAAAAGCTAAATTTACAGCTAATGCTATTAATAGTATTTTTTTAAACATTTAAAGGAGTCCTTTCATTAAAAAATAACGAACGATAAATTTAGCTCTTATATTAAATATAAAGGTATTATTTAATTTTAATTTTTTATTAAAATTAAATGTGTAATAAACATTTTTTTTGATTTTGGATTAAAAAGGAGTAAATTTGGCAACTAAAAAATCAGATTTGTATAAAAAAATTATAAAGGTAAGAAGTAAAATTAAACAAAACTTAAAACCTAAATCACGATTATATTTGAATCTAAAATTTCAGAGAAGAATATATGAGTAAAAAATATCCTTATTTTCTTTCAAACAAAATTTATTTTCATCCTATGATCTTATGGACTAACATTAAATGTAAAAATTGCAATGAGAATAAATATATTGAATATACAGAAGATGAAGCATATAAAAAAGTTATCTGTCCAAAATGCAAAATGATGATTGAAGTAGAGAAAGGAAAAAGCAACAAATGAAAGAATTAGATTATTATAACTTTTTAGAAGAAGCAGATTGTCTGATGAAAAAATATAAAGAAGAATAAAAAGAACTTGCAGAAGAAGTATTTTTAAATTTCTTAAAAGAAATGATAAAAAAATACAATATTACAAAAAGAAAATGCGATTGTTTTAAACTTAAAAAATAACTTTCTCTTTTTTAGTCTTGAAATAAAAGAACAAGGTCAAAAACATTTTGAATAAAATTCTAAAAAATACGAGAAAGTTGATTTTTTATGGAAATCATAAAATTTGAGAAAAGATTATATAACTTAAATCGAATTAAAAATAAATTATATTTATTTTATATCTAATAAATATCTTTTTAATATTTTTTAATTATGTGTCTTATATCTATATATAAATATATTTTTATAAACTATGAGAGATAAAAATATCAGTATAAAAACAACATTTTCTGTAAAGGATATTTAGATAGTGAGTTTAATATAGTTTCCGACTTTTTTCTATATTCAACATTATTGTATTTCTTCGATAAAATATCTAAAATAACATAACATCACACTCGTTTATATTCCTTGTTGCATTAGCAGATCACTTCCAAATATTTAATTCTTGCCAGTTTTGTGGTATACCCATAGCAGCTTTATCAATACTTGGATATTTATTTAATAATTTTATAAATTCTTCTTTAATGTTATATTCCTTTAAGATTATAGTCAATACACTTACTGCGAAAAATATTTTATCACGATCTACATTTTCATCTAGAAAATTATCATTTTTTCTATATTTAAATTTTTTAACAAATTGTCTATTCCAAAGCCTTGAGTGATGTGCACATAAATTTCTAACATAAGATAAAGTTTCTATCCAGTTTTCAAAAACATCAATTTGTATATTTTCTAATTCAAAAAATTTCATAAGATCTAATTGTTCTGTTTTTTGCATAAGTTTTACAAATTTAGATAATGTTCCAAAGGATAAAATTTCAACTAGAGCCCACAATGGTAAATCATCTGTATTGTATTTGTTTTTATATGTTGAATGAAATCCTCACTAGCTCTTTTCTTCTCTTTATCTATTTGCTCAATCAAATCACCGTAAAGACAACGGTCCTTAATCCTCATCTCTCTTTTTAAAGATTTTATATCTTGTATATAACCAAAAGGTTTATATTGTTTAGAATGAATATGAGAAATTTGTGCCCTTAAAATAATTTCTAACTCAGATAGATAATTAAATACAAATTTTCTTAAATCTGTATCAAAATTATATAGTAAAACTATATCTTCAAAAGTAGTTCCATCTTGAAACATGTCTTTACATGGTGAATTCTTTGGATGTTGAAAAGGTATAAAATAAGAACTTAAACGATAATAATGATTTTTCTCTAAAAACTTTATAGCTTGTTTTTCATCTTTTACAATAAGGTTTCTATTTTTTAAAATATCAATAAGGCTGGGATAATCTTTAAAATCTTTATAATTCATGAGAGCACCTTCCAGTCAGCATCATGAAAATGCTCGGAAGGTATGTTAACGAAATAATAAAATATTTTAGTTTTATTTTTGCTTAAATGAAACTGCACTTTGTAGCCTTTTAAACTAACACAAGTATTAATTATTTTGTTTCTTATTATTTTTTTGATTATATTAGATGCTAACACAACATGCTTCTTAGCTCTTATCAACTTGAAGTATATAAGAAAATAAGTCATTCTATTTTTTAAATAAAATATCACACTTAATCCTTTGTTAAAGTTAGCTTTTCTTATTCTTTTTTATCTTTTTAATATCGTTTGATATAGTTTTTTGACTTACCATAAGATAACTAGCTATTTCCGATTGTGTTTTTTTCCCCATTAATTGTTCTACCTGTTTTAATCTTTCATCTGGAGTTGTTTTAATATACTGAACTTTTTCTTGTCTTTGAAAATTTCCATTTTCCTCATATGTTACAACAGCTCCTTTAACCCCATCGTTTATTTTTATAACAGTTTTATTATTGCTTATGTTAATACTACATTTTGCATTTTCAGGAAAATTGTTTTTTATACTATTTATAACACTTTTAACAACATTTACAACTTGGATTGTGTTGTTTTGAACTAATTTATTTTGATTAGTATTTTCTTTGAGTTTATTCATATTTATTCTCCTTATTCATTAGTAATATTATTACTTTACTTAGTAAGTATAGTTTTTACTTGTAAGTTACTAGGAATTATACTTAAAATAAATTAAACAAATCTTAATTATTAATTATAAAAAGTTTAACTTTTGAAATAAAAAAATAACAATATTTTTTATTGTTATTGTATAGCATATCAAATAAATATCTTTTACATTTTTTATATATATTTTTATACTATGTATTTAATATTTTTATGATATAATTATGATATATAATAAATATCATAAGGATAAGTATGATTATATCCATCTGTAATGAAAAAGGCGGAAGTGGCAAAAGCACATTAGCTGTAAATTTAGCAATTAAGGCAGCTGAGAGTAAAAAGGTTTTATTGTGCGATAGCGATCCGCAAAAATCTGTTATGACTTTTGTCAATATTAGAATGGAAGAAGGTATTAATAGAACATTCTCTGTTGTATCTAAAGTCGGCGAATCTTTAAAAGATTTTATACAAAAAGAAAAAAACAAAAATGAGTATGATTTAATTATTATTGATACTGGTGGTAGAGACTCAAAAGAAATGAGAATAGCATTAGGTTTTTCAGATGTTGTAATCATTCCTACAATCCCAAGTCAATTTGATGTTAGTGTTTTAGATAAAATGTTTACAATTATTAAAATGGCAAAGGAATTAAATAGAGATCTACAAACATTTGTTTTAATCAATAAAAGCTCTCCAAATCCTTTTTTAAATAAAAAGATTGAAGATTTAAGAGCCTATATTAAAGAGCAAGAAGATGACAATATTAAACTTTTAGATAATATTATCTGTGAAAGAGAAAAATATAAAACTTGCATTCAAATGGGTTTAGGAATTAGTGAAACAGAAATTAATTCTAACAATAAAGCTTTAGAAGAATTTAATACTTTCTATAATGAATTAATAAATAAAATCAAAGGATAATAAAATGGCATTTAAAAAAAATACAAATGTGAATTTAGATAGTTTTATCGAAGGAGCTACGGGAGAAACTTCAGCACAAAAAACCCCTACGCAATCTGGAAGAATCAAAAGAGATAAAAAGCTTCTTGTAGGTTTTACAAGTGAAGAATATGAAAGATTGTCAAATATGGCAGAACAAATGGGTATGGATAAAGGTGCTTTTATAAGATTTAAGGTGCTAAATAACTAAAAGATATTTTAAAAATATAATTTTGATATGTATATAATATATAAAAAATATTATATACATATTATAATGATACATACTATTAAAAAATAATACTTCAAACAATTTTAGATATAATTACATAATGGTAATAGCATATGTAAGAATTAGTACAGCAAAACAAGACTCAGAAGTCCAAAAACTCCAAATATATGAATATTGTATAAAAAACAAAATTAATATTGATGAAGTTATGGAAGTTGAAATGAGTTCAAGAAAAAGTTTAGAAAAAAGGCGTATGAATGAATTAAAAGATAAACTCAATGAAGGTGATTTATTAATTTGCACAGAACTTTCAAGATTAGGAAGAAGTATGCTTGAAGTTATTACATTAATATTAGAACTTTCTGAAAAGGGTGTGCAATTTGTTTTTTTACGACAACCTGAATTAAGTTCATTTAACAATCCTTCTCAAAAATTACTCCTTTCTTTCTACGCTTATGTTTCAGAAACAGAGAGAGACTTTATCTCACAAAGAACAAAAGCAGGACTTGCTAATGCACGCAAAAATGGAAAAAATATAGGTCGTCCTACAAATAGTTTTAATAGTATGTATGATAAAGATGAAGATCTAATAAAAGAGCTTATATCTAAAAAAATAACCTTACGCAATATTTGGAAATTTTTAGGCGAAAAAGGAACTTACAATAACTTTCATTATTTTTGCAAAAGAAGAAAATTGACATAATATATCATACTAATTTATAAATAATATTATATGGATATGTAAAAAATATCTATATAATATTTAAATTATATGTAATTAATATATATTTAATCAAATAATGTTATACTTCTAAAATTCAATTTTAATATTCTTTGTATAAAATGTTATTTCCCAAAAACAAAACATTTTCTTAAATAGCTATAAACAATTTTGATGCTGTTATTATGACACATTCGTAATTTAAATTGATACCTGCCCCTTAAAAGATTATAAAAGCTCTTTTGTGCCAAATCTGCAAAGATTTTAGAAGATTTAAATAAAAACAATAATATTCAGAAAGAATATGATATTAAAAATTAATTAGTAAAAGGCGATTATCTTTCACTTTAATAAATAAACAATCCAAACAGCCAGTGCTATTGAAACAAAAGACATAAGCTTAATTATTGCACGAAGGATATTATTCTTACCTTTTTCTTTATTGAAATCTTCTTTGCAATATTGTAATAACTTATCATCACCTTCTTTTAGATATTGTAATTTTGCTAATTGATTACACATATCAAAAATACGAACTTCTTGAATATAATCAAAATCTTTTCTTATTTTTAAATCACTGATGCTATCTATACTAAAACTTGTATTATTTTCATTAAATATGAAACCTAAATTTTTATACAATTTATCCCTTCTTATGCGATTCTTGCAACTCTCTTCATTTTCATCATTTTCTTTACTCAATATATCATGAAAATTTGCCTCTGGAACATAACTTAAAGCGATTTCTAATATTTTATTTATTACAAATGTCCCTATACCTAGAGATTTATAATTATGATCAATCTCTACGCAAGAACTAAAACTCCAATGACTCCTATATTTCAACTTCCAATAATTTCTTTTTTTATTATCATTTTTAAAAACACCTAATTCATTTTTCAAATATTGATAGTCTATAATTGCACATATTTCAACATAATAAAATTTTTGATTTTCTTCAAATGCTTTTATTTCAAAATCTAATTTAAAACAAACTTCTTTTTCATTTTTTTTGCAAATATAAAATTTGCTAGTATAAACTTCTTGTTCCATTATATTTTATTCCTTTCTCTTATAAATTATCCATCTCTTTCAATCTCATTATTCCTAGAATTTGTCCATCGCAAGCTACTATCGGTTCGTTCTCGCTTTCCTTGCTGTAGCTGATTGAGTGCATTGATGTGCATAGGCATTTGAGTTCCTTTTCGCTCATGAACCACAGACTGTTCGGACAATATTCGCATAAAGTCTCTTTCTTTGGCAGATTCTCTTGGGATATTTGATTTATTACTGGACTCTTGTAAAATTCTCTGTCTATATTGTTCTGTATAATCTCTCTCATTGTTTTCCTTTATAGTATATTTTAGATTATTTTTTTCATCTGATTGCAATGGTTTTAGCTCTTTTTCTCTACCTAAAACAGAAGCGTCCCAAACAGATTTTTTTGCCATTTTGGTTACTTCAAAAGTCTTTCCATTTGCTTTAATTTTTTTCTTAATTTGATATGTTTCTTGTCCTATAATTTTAAACTTTGCATATTCCCCTTTTAAAATTTTATTTTCTTTGATAACTCTTTCAAGATCATTACTCCATATTACAGCTATACCTTTTTTTGTTCTATATTTCACATAAAAACTATCTTTAGCTTTCTCATCAAGACTAAATTTATATTTTGCTTTTCCATAATCTAAAACTTGATAATAATGCATTTTAGTTTGTTCTTTATTTTTTTCAAGTTTATAGGATACTTCTTCATTGTTTTTTGAACGAATAGTTGCTTTTGCTTCCACACCTAAATTGTTTAATGCTTTAGCAAAAGATAATCTCAAATTCATTAAATCTGATTTTTTTGGATTAATTCTTTTTCCATTTTTATCTGCAACTTTTAAACAAACATGACAATGTGGATTGTCAGTATCATCATGAAAAGCAACTGCAAAAAAATTATCTGGATACATTTTTTTTAATGTCATTAAAACAGCTTTTTTCATTTTTTCTGGAGGTGCATTTTTATAATCTTGCATAGAAAAAACCATATTAATAGTATGTCTTTTTTCTTTTTTTTCTTGTCCAAATCTAGGAATAGGAGCGCCCTCATTTTCATAAATTTTTTTTAAAATTTTTAACTCATCTTTTCCTTTTAATATATCAAAATCACTTGTAATTATTTCTACTGTTCCTTCTCTTGAAATATAATCTAAATGTTTGCAAACTGCTTGCAAATTTTTCGAGCCTGATGTAATTTTTACAACGACTTCAGTGTTTTTTCTAAAAACTTTATTTGTTTTATTTGATATATTTTTTTTAACAAAATTATATGTAGATTTAGATCCAACTTCTATTTTAGTATAAACTCTTTTTGCTATGATCTCATCATCAAAAATTTTAAATCTTGACATTAAATTCTTTCATTATTTTTAAGAATAATTTTTTCTAATTCTTTGGATAATTTTTCAATATTTATTGAAATATCCTCAAAAGATTTTTCTAAATTTTTTTCATTTATTCTCACGCTTTTTCCGCTTCTTAAAATTTTTAAAAGCTGATATATATTCCTTCCGATTGTGTTTATTTCTGTTCTTGCTAATATAAATTCATCGATATAATTTTTATCAAAAAATTTATCTTTATAAATATGATTTAAAGTTAAAATTCTTATTTGTTTTGTTGCAGTTCCATTTCCATTTTTCTTTGCAAAATCTGAAAATATTTTATATTCATCTTCGGTAAGTTTAAATCTAATTTCTTTTTTTGGTTCATTATTTTGATAATTTATTTTATCTATAGTGTTTATATTTTCTTTTTCATTATCATAAATATTTTTTAAAATTGTATTTATTATTTTACTGAAAGAAACTTTCATTTCTTTTTTTAGTCTAACAAGATAAGAATAACTTTTTTCATCAAAGTAAATATTAGTTTTTTTCATAAAAATTACAACACCTTTTATTGAGTCTCGCAGAGAATATTTTGCTATTTACTAAAAAAATAGTGTCATTTTTTGGAGTAAATAGCTATCCTGCTATTACTACATTTTTTACACCTGTATTTTAGTCAATTTATCTTTACATAAAAATTAATATTTTCAGCATTTATGATATAATTAATATATAAAAATTCACAAGGAGTAAGATGAGAAAAGATAGCAAGGAAATAGAATTACTCAAACAAGAGTATAAAGAAAAAATCCAAAAAGCAAAACAAAAAGAGAAAGAAAGAAAAGAGAAGCTTTGTAAAAAATTAGGCTCTGAAATTATCTCTTTATTAGATAAAGATGATTTTAGAAATTTATTTTTTGATTATATTCAAAAAAATAATTTAGAAAAGATAAAATCATTATGTAGTGAAGTTGATGATTTTTTTAATATCAACTATACCAACAATAAGGAGGATAAAAGCAACTAAAAAAATATAAACAATTTTTACAATAATCCAAAAAAAACAAAACCAAAAAACAAAATTATTAAGGATGAAAAATGGAAAACATAGATATACAAGAAAATGAAAACAAAAACATAACATTTGAAAATATAAAAGTAAAAGTTATTGATAATTCATCATTATGTGAAGAATATCAAGAGTGTGTTTTTAATGGAACTTATGACAATACATCAAATCCTAAAGAGATTGAATCTCTTTTTAATACTTTAAAAACTTTTGATTCTTGTGAAAAGCTAAAACGAATGGAAAAATTATCTTTTTCAAAACAAGAAATTGCGTTTGAAATTATCACGGATGATTTAAAAATACCACTAAAGGTAAGATTAGGTGATGGACATTTTGAGAAAGGTTTAGATGAGTTAATTAAACTAGGTAGTCAAAATATTGATGCTAGTATTAACAAAAGAATCAATCCAAAAATAAAAGAAAATTTTGACAAAATATTATCTCCGCTTAAAGCTGAAAATTTTCAAAATATTCTAAATGGAACTTTTGAAGCAATTAAAGAAGTTGGAGTTTTATCAAATGCAAATGAATTTTCTAATTTTGTTTCAGAATTTTTAAAAGCTTACAAGGAAACTCAACAAACATCTGAAAGTAATAAAACCATAGATAATTCAAAAGATAAGAAAAAAGATAAAAACTATTTTTTAAAAAAAGTTGATGAGTTTTTTCAAAAAAAGCTTAATTCTCGTGAAAGGGAACATGTTCGGACTAACGAAAAATCTTTTTCTAAATCACTATAAAATTTAAAAGGATTATCGATGTATTATAATAG
>NZ_JAKMTG010000012.1:0-33505 GCF_025773055.1 Campylobacter sp. CNRCH_2013_0671h | reverse complement strand
GTGATGATAAAGACTTGATAAAGTCTTTATCATAGTAAAATTATTTTTCCCCTATATAAATAAAATGCTGTATACTTCCTTCAAAATTATATAAATTTATTAATTCATAATCTCCCCAAAATAATGGTTTAAAAGGTTTAAATTTTTCTTTTAATTCTTCAATCGTATTTGTAAAATTTATATAAGTAGATTCGCCATTTAATCTTGGACTAGATTTTACTTCCACTAAACCATTATCTTTAACATCTCCTGCAACAAATTCTTGATAAGCTTTAGAGCTAATCATTGTCGCGAAAATTATTGCTCCATCATTACATAAATCATAAAATTCTTCAATAGTTTTTTGAAAGTCTTTGTTTGGTAGATAATATAAACTTTGATTTGCAAAAATAAAATCCATTTTTACATTAAATAAATTTTTAAAACTAGAATTTGGTGTAATAACATGAAAATTATTTTCATTTATCCTAGGATCTTTTTTCCAAGTATTTTTTAAGCTAGGAACAATATCTATACCATAAGCATTAATATCCCCCCCCCGTTACATCTTGAAAATACTTAGAATGAACTCCATTTCCACAACCAAAATCAAGTAAATTTCCACTTGTTTTGTTTAATTTGTATTTTAAGATTCTCTCATAAAATCTTATAACATGTCCATCTGGATATTGTAAGCCATATCCTTCATTGTCATATTTTTTAGTATATCCTGATAGTGAATTATCCATCATTTCTCCTTTAAATTTAAGATATAAATTAATTATACAATAAAATAAGTCTTTGTTATTTATTTTTTAACAAATTTACACTTAACAAAACAACAAAACTAAAAATTAAAAGTATGAGACTATAAATATGAGCTGTAGCAAAATCTAAATTTTCCATACTTTCATATATAGCAATACTAGCTACTTTTGTTTCCCCGCTTAAAGAACCACCTATCATTAATACTATGCCAAACTCGCCCATAGTATGTGCAAAACTTATTACTAAAGCACTGAACATAGTTGGTTTGATACTTGGTAAGATTACTTTAAAAAGTGTGATGAAAGAATTTTTTCCCAAAGAAAAACTTGCTTCTATAATATTTTTAGAAATTAAGGACATTGCATTATATAAAGGATTAAACATAAAAGGTAAAGAGTAAATGCAACTTGCTATTACCAAGCCTTCAAAAGTAAAAGCTAAAGTGATATTAAAATATTTTTCTAAAAATTCTCCAAAAAAAGAATATTTTGAAAATAAAATCAACAAGTAAAAACCAACAACAGATGGTGGTAAAACTAAAGGTAAGGTCATTATAGTTTCTAGAATTTTTTTTGCCTTAAATTGCTTAAAAGTAAAAACCCAAGCAAGAGGTATGCAAAAACAAAACAAAATTATACAAGTAATAATAGAAAGTTTTATGGAAACTAAAAAAGGCGTCCAATCTATACTTAATAATAATTGCGTCATTGTAAAACTTTCTCAAGTCAAAAAAACTTGAGATTATTTTCCTAAATTTGGCTCCATTTCTATAATTTTCCAAGGAAGCCCTTGGGTATTTAACTCATCCATGAAAGGTTTGGCGTCAAATTCTTCCATGTTAAACACACCTTTTCCTTGCCAAATTCCTTTAGCAATTAATTTCGTACCTATCATAGCAGGGACACCTGTAGTATAGCTCACAGCTTGCGCTCCAGTTTCTTTAAAGCATTCTTCGTGATTACAAACATTGTAAATATAAACTTGTCTATCTTTTCCATCTTTTACACCACGGATTACACAACCTATATTAGTGTAACCTTTAGTACGAGGACCTAAACTAGCAGGATCAGGAAGTAAAGTTTTTAAAAATTCTATTGGTATTATCTCTCTGCCTTGATGCATAACAGGTTTAATACCTAGCATACCAACATTTTCAAGACATTTCATATGAGTTAAATAACTTTGTCCAAAAGTCATAAAAAATCTTATTCTTTTTAGACCTTTGATATTTTTTACTAAACTTTCAAGCTCCTCATGATAAAGCAAATAACTATCCTTTACTCCTACTTCAGGATAATCCCACTCCATTTTTATTTCCATAGGTTCAGTTTCTATCCATTTTCCATTTTCCCAATAACGACCCTTAGCAGATACTTCTCTTAAATTTATCTCAGGGTTAAAATTAGTTGCAAAGGCATATCCATGATCACCTGCATTACAATCTAGTATATCAATATAATAAATTTCATCAAATAAATTTTGTTGCGCATAAGCGCAAAATACATTAGTAACACCTGGATCAAATCCACTGCCTAAAAGTCCTAAAATTCCTGCTTGTTTAAACTTATCATTTCTTGCCCATTGTTCTTTATATTCAAATTTAGCCAAATCAGGATGTTCATAGTTTGCAGTATCTACATAGTGGATATTAGTTTGAATGCACGCATCCATTAAAGCAAGATCTTGATAAGGCAAAGCCACATTTAATAAAATTTCAGCTCCTATTTTTTTAATAAGCTCTACAACAGCAGATGTGTCATCTGCATCTATTTGCTCAGTTTGAATTTCTATACCTAAACGCTCTTTTATAAAAGCTGCTATTTCATCACATTTACTTTTAGTTCTACTTGCTAGAGTTATTTTACTAAAAACATCACTATTCATTGCACATTTTACAGTTGCAACGCAACTTACACCACCTGCACCTATAATTAAAAGATTTTTCATTAACTATCCTTAATTTTTTTGAAAATTGTAACAAAAAAACTTTATAAAGCATTGAAATAAAAAATAATTTTTATAATGTTTTTTTAAAATAAAACAAGTAAAATGATGGTTTTTTAAATTTTTTAAGGACACTTATGAATTTACAAAGTGTGGAATTTTCTTATCCTATTATTATTACTTTTATTACCTATGCATTTTTAATGCTTTTTATAGGTTTTTATTTTTACAAAAAAAATCAAAATAGTAAAGATTATTTTGTTGGAAATGCATCAATGGGGCCGGTAATATCTGCCTTAAGTGCAGGTGCTTCTGATATGAGTAGTTGGCTTTTAATGGCTTTTCCCGGTGCTTTATACGCAGCTGGATTGGGACAAATTTATATAGCCATAGGTTTAAGTTTTGGTATGTTTCTAAACTGGACCTTTGTTGCTAAAAGATTAAAGATTTTTTCTCAAATAGCCAAAGAATGTATTACAATTCCTGATTTTTTTGAAAGTCGCTTTCATGATGATAGACATATTTTAAGAAGTATTTGTGCGGTAGTTATTTTAGTATTTTTTACTATTTACATTAGTGCTGGATTAGTAAGTGGTGCTAAACTTTTTGAAAGTGTATTTAATTTGCCTTATATTTTTGCATTAAGTATTGGATTTTTAGTTATTGTTTTATATACTTTTTTAGGTGGCTATAAAGCCGTATGCTGGACTGATATGATACAAGGACTTTTAATGATGAGTTCATTAATCATCATTCCTTTTGTGATGATTTTTGAACTTGGCGGCTTTGGCGAAGCTTTTTCTACTATAAATGATGTAAAACCTCAAGCTTTTGGTTTAGATGGTGGTGGTTGGCTAGTGGTAGCATCAACCTTGGCCTGGGGACTTGGATATTTTGGCCAACCTCATATTTTAATTCGCTTTATTTCTATAAAAAATGTAAAAGAAATTCCTACTGCGACTTTTATAGGCATAACTTGGATGGTAATTTCTCTATTTGGTGCTGCTATGATAGGATTTTTAGGTATTGCTTATATAGCTAAATTTGATCTTACTTTAAATGATCCTGAAAGAATATTTATTGTAATGTCTCAAGTGCTTTTTAACCCTTGGGTGGCTGGAATTTTACTCAGTGCAATTTTAGCAGCCATTATGAGTACTGCAAGTTCTCAATTGCTAGTATGCGCTTCTAGCTTGGTACAAGATTTTTATACACAAATCTTAAAAAGAAAAACAAATGATAAAAATATTACTTTGTTGTCACGCTTAGGTGTTTTGATTGTAGCGTGTGTAGCTTTTATACTTTCACTTGATACTCAAAGTCAAATTTTAAGCATAGTCTCTTATGCTTGGGCAGGTTTTGGAGCTAGTTTTGGAAGCGTTATTTTATTTTCTTTATTTTATAAAAATATGAGCAAAGAAGGTGCAATAGCTGGAATGGTTAGCGGGGCTTTAACTGTTGTATTTTATAAGCATTTTGGTTCAAATTTTATAGAAATTTATGAAATCATTCCTGGATTTTTAGTCGCAAGTTGTTTTATTATGATTTTTAGTATAATATTTAAAGCAAAAAAACATACAATAAAACATTATGAAAAAATGCTGAAAGAAATTTAAAATGTTTAAATCTTTTTTTTATTCTAAAAAATGGGCTTTATGGGCTTACTTGGGTCTGTTTTTTTTATTGTCTTCTTTATTAGCACAAACCTCTATTAATGTAGCAATAAATGAATGGTATAAAGAATTTTACGATGTTTTACAAGATGCAAAAAATCATAGCATAAATGATTTTTATCATTTTATTAAACAATTTTTATATTTAGCACTGCCTTATGTATTAATCGCTACTATCACGCAATATTTTGGAAGCATATATGCTTTTAAATGGCGCGAGGCTATGACTTTTGATTATATTAAATTTTGGCAAAAAAAAGATGATAACATAGAAGGTAGTTCGCAAAGAATTCAAGAAGATATCTATAATTTTTCAAAAATCATAGAAAGTTTAGGGTTAGCTTTTGTCAAAGCAATTATGACTTTAGTTGCTTTTGTGCCAATTTTATGGATGTTAAGTGCACATGTTAATTTACCTATCTTAAAAGATATTAATGGCTCTTTAGTATGGATTGCATTTTTGGTTTCTTTAGGAGGTTTAGTTATATCATGGTTTGTAGGTATAAAACTACCTGGACTAGAATATAACAATCAAAAAGCCGAAGCTGCTTTTAGAAAAGAACTTGTTTTTGCTGAAGATGATAGAAAAAATTATGCAAGCGATGAAAGTATTTTAAGTTTATTTACCGGGCTTAAAATCAATTATAAAAGATTATTTTTACATTATGGGTATTTTAATATATGGCTTTATTTATTTGAGCAAATCATGGTTATAGTACCCTTTTTAATCATGGCTCCAAGTTTATTTTTAGGACTTATACAACTTGGAATTATCATACAAGTTGGTAATGCTTTTGACCAGGTTAGATCTTCATTTAGCATTTTTATTACCAACTGGACAACTATCACACAGCTTCGTAGTATTTACAAGCGTTTAGATGAATTTGAAAAAAATATAGAATATAGAAAACATTAAATTAATTTAAAATATATCATTATTTTTAAGCTAATTTTATAGTTTTGATTTGATATAATTTTGCGAAATTTTATTAAAGGAGTTTTTTTGGACCCCAGTCAATCTTTAGACTTAAATCAAACACTACCTACTGTTGCCTCTATTGATATAGGCTATTCTACTTTTATGATTCTTGTTGCATTAGCTTTAGTGCTTTTAAATGGATTTTTTGTTTTATCTGAATTTGCTATTGTTAAAGTGCGTAGATCAAAACTTGAAGAAATGGTAAAAGAGAAAAAACGCAATGCAAAAAAAGCTTTGGAAGTCACTTCAAAACTAGATACTTATTTAAGTGCTTGCCAACTTGGTATTACGCTAAGCTCTCTTGCTCTTGGTTGGATAGGCGAACCTGCTATTGCTAAAATTCTTGAAGTTCCTCTAGCAAATTTAGGTTTAGCTCCAGCATTAATCCATACCATAGCATTTATTATTGCTTTTGCTATTATCACATTATTGCATGTTGTGCTAGGCGAGTTGGTCCCAAAAAGCATTGCTATAGCCATTGCAGATAGAGCTGTTTTATGGGTTGCAAGACCATTGCATTTGTTTTGGTTACTTTTCTTACCTTTCATTAAAACATTTGACTTTTTAGCTGCAGTTTCTTTAAAAATTATAGGTATAAAACCTGCCAAAGAACACGAATTAAGTCACTCTGAAGAAGAGATTAAATTTATTGCGAGTGAAAGCCAAAAAGGTGGAGTTTTGGATGAATTTGAAACTGAAATCATACGCAATGCTGTCGATTTTTCAGATACAGTAGCAAAAGAAATCATGACACCTAGAAAAGATATGATTTGTCTTAATAAACAAAAAAGCTATGAAGAAAATATGCAAATAGTTTGTCAGTATAAACATACACGCTTTCCATACATAGATGGTTCTAAAGATATCATTTTAGGTATGGTGCATATTAGAGACATTATGCAAAATGAACTTAGCAAAGATAAGAAAAATTTAGATGATTTTCTCATCAAAATGATCCTAGTTCCAGAAAATATTAGTATATCTAAAGTTCTTTTCATGATGAATAAAGAACAAGTACATACAGCATTAGTAGTAGATGAATATGGCGGAACTGCTGGTCTTTTAACTATGGAAGATATTATGGAAGAAATTGTTGGTGATATTAACGATGAGCATGATGATTCTAGTCCACATTTTAAAAAGCTTGCAGAAAACATTTATGAATTTCAAGGAAGATATGAAATTAGCGAAGTAGAAGAAATGCTTGATATACGCTTTAATGAAGAATTAGAACAAGTCACTATAGGTGGATATGTTTTCAATCTTTTAGGACGCTTACCGGTGGTTGGAGATAGAATAGAAGATGAATTTTGCTACTACGAAGTCAAAAAGATGGATGGAAATAGCATAGAACGCATTAAAGTTGTACGCAAAAATACTGATGAAGAAGAGTAGCAAACTCTTCTTTTACTTTTCTATAACCCTCAAATCTTATTCATTTTAACTTACAAGGAAAATTTTTATGCAACTACATGATGAAATTAATCAATTTATACAAGAATGCAAAAGCATTATGATATCGTCTTTAAATTTAAACAATCAAACCATATGTTCATATACTCCTATTATAAAAAACAAAAATGACTTTTATATTTATATTAGTGAAATTGCCGAACACTTTGAAGGAGTAAATTACAATAATAAAAACATAGAAATTATGTTTATAGAAGATGAAAAAGATTGCATATCAATCTTTGCAAGAAAAAGGCTTAAATTTAGAGTAGAGAGTGTAGAAATAACAAGAGATAATCAGCTATTTGAACAAGTATTAAATACTTATGAAAATGAAAACAATAAAGAAATAATCCAAGTCATTAAAAATATGCAAGATTTTCATTTATTTCAGATTATACTGAAAAATGGAAGATATGTTAAAGGTTTTGGAAAAGCATATGAAATTAATGAAGGAACAATTAATTTAATTAATTCAAAAGGACATAAATAATTCAAGATGAGCTTTTGCCCATCTTGATAGATTAACCATTTCTTTTTTTGATAATTTCTTCAGAAACATTTTTTGGAACTTCATCATAGTGATCAAATTCCATAGAATAAGTAGCACGGCCTTGAGTTTGACTTCTAAGATCGGTTGAGTAACCAAACATCTCGGCCAAAGGACAAAATGCCGTAATAATTTTATTACCACCTCTTTCATCCATTGAATTTACTTGACCACGGCGTTTATTTAAATCACCAATAACATCACCCATATATTCTTCTGGAGTTTCAACTTCAACTTTCATCATAGGTTCTAAGATTACAGCACCTGCTTTTCTAGCACCTTCTTTAAAGCCCATAGAAGCTGCAAGTTTAAATGCCATTTCAGAAGAATCCACTTCGTGGTAACTTCCATCATAAACAGTTACTTTAACATCTTCAACAGGATATCCCGCTAAAACACCATTTTGTAGTGCCTCTTGAACACCTTTATCAACTGCTGGAATATATTCTTTTGGAATTACCCCACCTTTGATATCATTTACAAATTCATATCCACTACCTGGTTCAAGTGGCTCAAGTCTTAAGAATACATGACCATATTGTCCACGACCACCTGATTGTTTAGCGTATTTGTATTCTTGCTCAACTGTTTTTCTAATAGTTTCACGGTAAGCAACTTGAGGTTGACCTACTTCGGCTTCAACTTTAAATTCACGAAGCATTCTATCAACAATAATTTCTAAGTGAAGCTCGCCCATACCTGAAATGATAGTTTGACCACTTTCTTCATCTGTTGAAACTCTAAAGCTTGGATCTTCTTGAGCTAATTTATTTAAAGCAATAGACATTTTTTCTTGATCTGCTTTTGTTTTAGGCTCAACAGCAACTGAAATAACAGGATCTGGAAAATCCATTCTCTCTAAAATAACCTTATCTTTTTCACTTGCTAAAGTATCACCGGTTAGTGTGTCTTTAAGTCCAACAACCGCTCCGATTTCTCCTGCATATAAAGTTTTAATTTCTTCTCTTTTATTAGAGTGCATTTTCAAAAGACGACCGATTCTTTCTTTTTTATCTTTTGTTGAGTTGTATGCATAAGAACCGCTTTCTAAACTTCCTCTATACACACGAACGAAAGTTAATTGCCCAACAAAAGGGTCAGTCATAATTTTAAATGCTAGACCTGCAAACTCACCATCATCAGTTGATTTTACAGAAACTTCTGTACCGTCTTCATATTCACCTTTAATATTAGCAACTTCATCAGGAGCTGGTAAATAAGCAACAACAGCATCAAGTAATGGCTGAACACCTTTATTTTTAAAAGCTGTACCACAAAGCATAGGAACCATAGAAAGACTTAAACATCCTGCCTTAATACCTGCTTTGATTTCTTCTTGAGTAAGCTCTTCACCACCTAGGTATTTTTCCATTAATTCATCGCTTGTTTCAGAAACTGCTTCTATCATTTTTGTGCGATATTCTTCAGCCTTTTCTTTAAGTTCAGCTGGAATTTCTTTTTCTACATAATCAGTTGGTTTATTTTCATCTTCCCATACCAAAGCTTTCATGGTAATAAGATCAATTACACCTTTGAAATTATCTTCAGCACCGATTGGAATTTGAAGTGGAACTGGGTTACCTTTCAAACGATTTTTGATTTGTTCTTCAACATTAAAGAAATTTGCACCAATTCTGTCCATTTTATTTACAAAAACAATTCTTGGAACACCATATTTATTAGCTTGTCTCCAAACAGTTTCTGATTGTGGTTGAACTCCACCTACTGAACAAAATACCGCAACTGCACCATCTAAAACACGCATTGATCTTTCAACTTCAATTGTAAAGTCAACGTGGCCTGGAGTGTCTATAAGGTTAATTTGATGGTTTTTCCAAAAACAAGTTGTAGCAGCAGAAGTAATTGTGATACCTCTTTCTTTTTCTTGCTCCATCCAGTCCATTGTAGCTGCACCATCATGCACCTCACCAATTTTATGACTCATACCTGTAAAGAAAAGAATTCTCTCACTAGTAGTTGTTTTACCTGCATCAATATGAGCTGCGATACCTATATTTCTAACTCTTTTTAAAGGAGTACTTCTTGACATATTTTACTCCTCTTACCAGCGATAATGAGCAAATGCTTTATTAGCTTCTGCCATTTTATAAGTATCTTCTTTCTTCTTGAATGAAGCACCTTTGCTATTAGCTGCATCTAATAATTCTGCTGCTAATTTTTCTATCATAGTTCTTTCGCTTCTTTTTCTAGCAAAAGAAATAATCCATCTTATAGCTAAAGCTTGTTGTCTAGCTGGGCGTACTTCTACTGGCACTTGATAAGTAGCACCACCAACACGACGAGATTTAACTTCTAATAAAGGCTTAATATTTTCAATAGCATCATTAAAAATTTCTATACCTTTTTTTTCTCCACCTTTTTTATCGATAGCTTCTAAAGCACCATACATAATAGTCGTAGCTGTGCTTTTTTTACCATCATACATTAAAGAATTAATGAATTTTGTGATTACTTTGTTTCCATAAATCGGATCTGGCAAGACTTCTCTTACCGGAGCTTTTCTTCTTCTCATAATTTTCCTTCAAATTTATAATTTTACTCAAACAAAATCAAATCTAACGGATTTGTCTGCAATTTTATTACTTAGCTGCTGCTTTAGGGCGTTTTGCACCATATTTAGAACGAGAAACGGTTCTTTTTGCAACACCTGCAGTATCTAAGGCACCGCGAACAATGTGATACTTAACACCTGGTAAGTCTTTTACCCTACCACCACGCACTAAAACAATGCTGTGTTCTTGTAGGTTGTGACCTTCACCACCGATATAACTAATAACTTCAAAGCCACTTGTAAGTCTTACTTTGGCAACTTTTCTTAACGCTGAGTTTGGTTTTTTAGGGGTTGTTGTATAAACCCTAGTGCAAACTCCCCTTCTTTGTGGACAATTTTTAAGCGCTGGAGATTTAGATTTCTCTAAAACTTTTTTGCGCTCTTTTCTAACCAATTGATTTATGGTAGGCACAATAATTCCTTTCTTTAAAAAAAATGTAATAAACTTTGGATAATATCTAAATTTTACTTACAAAAATATAAACTAAAAACAATTTAAATCTTTTTGCAAATTTTCTAAAAACAAACTCACATGATAAACATTGGTGCTTGCATGATTTACATTAATACTTAGTGGAATAAAACATTGATTTTTTTCTTGATAATTTTCCCACTTGTAAGAATAGGAAAAAAATAATTTTCTTTTTTATGTAAATGTAAAGAGAAATTCTCAAAAATTTATCCAAGGGATTGCTGAAATATTAAAAGAATTTTTAATATTCTCTTTTACAAACATAGTGTTTTCTTTAATGAATTGTTTATCTTGCTCGAAATTATGTAAAAAGTTTTGAAAATCTTCATTAAATTCAGTCCATAAAACACAAAAAGTCTTTGATTTTTCACAAAAAGCGGTATAACTTTCGGATGGATAATATCAAAACAAATTAATTTATCATCCTCTAAGTATAATTTAAATTCAGGTATTAAATTAACATTTTTACTTAAAAAATAGATAAAACTACCATAAAAAGAATATTTTTGATTTTTAACAAAAGAATAAAATTTACTAATATCTAATTAACATTTAATTCAAAAGAGCAGGGAAATTTAGTATAAAATTCAAAATGCTCTTTTCTTGAGTAAGTTTTTAAATCTATAATCTTCAAATTATTATCCTTTAAATTTAAAGATTACAGCAAATCCTATCTAAAAAAATAGATAGGATTGAAATCATTGTTTATTGGTATTGTATTGTAAATAAACCACATGGGTAGCTAAATACTCTTCAAGACCATGTTTTCCATCAGCTCCACCTATGCCACTTTTTCTAAAACCTGCATGAAATCCTTGCATTGCTTCAAAATTTTCACGGTTAATATAAGTTTCACCAAATTTTATTTCTCTACTAGCTCTCATTGCTATATCTAAATTTTGCGTATAAATAGAACTTGTCAGTCCATATTCACAATCATTTGCCATATCAATTGCCTCATCAAGTGTATCAAATTTAGTAATTGGTAAAATCGGAGCAAAAATTTCTTTTTGCATGATCTCATCTTCATGCTTAACATTTGTAAGAACGCTTGCAGGAAAATAATATCCGCTTGTATCGGTGATTTTTCCACCGCATTCTACAACTGCTCCTTTATTCGTAGCTCTCTCAAGCATTGCTAAAGCATTATCAACCCCTGCTTGATTGACAAGCGGACCCATATCAAAATCGCCTTTCAAAGTGTTTCCAACACTTACTTTACTCATGGCTTTTACAAATTTATCTACAAATTCATCATAAACACTTGTATGCACATAAGCTCTTTCGGCACAATTGCAAACTTGTCCGTTATTGCAAATTCTACTTGCCTTAATCGCTTCTACCGCTAAATCAATATCTGCATCTTTACACACTATAGCCGGTGCCTTTCCGCCAAGTTCTAGAGAAACCTTAATGATATTTTTAGCTGCAGCTTCCATCACTCTAGTTCCTGCTTCAACACTCCCTGTAAGACTTACCATACCTATGTTTTCATTACTTGATAATTCATGTCCTACCACACTACCCTTACCTGCAACTAAATTAAATACACCTTTTGGTAAAGAACTTTGCGAGACAAGCTTTGCAAATTCAAAAGCATTATTTGGAGTTTCACTGCTTGGTTTTATAACAATGGTGTTGCCTGTTAGTAAAGCAGGCGCCATCTTTCTTGCGATTAGAAAAAATGGAAAATTCCAAGGTAAAATTCCACCAATTACACCAATGGCACTTTTATATAAATATATATGCTCATTAGCTCTATCACTTTGTATAATTTCGCCTTCATACCTTCTAGCCCATTCAGCGGTATAATCCATATAATCTGCCGTAAAATTAATCTCTACACTAGCTAAAGCTCTAGTTTTTCCTTGCTCTTGCATTAAAATTTCTGTTAAAAAATTAGCATTTTTGCGTATTAAACTAGCTATTTCTCTTAAATGATTTGCTCTTTCAATCGCTGGTTTAGCTTCCCAATTTTTTTGTGCCTTTTTAGCTGCTTCAATTGCTCTTTGTGTATCTTCTAAAGAAGCACTTGCTACTCTTGATATTACTTCTTTGGTAGCGGGATTTAAAACTTCTATAAATTCGCCATTGTGTGGGATAAATTCGCCATCAATATAATTTAAATAAGTTGTCATTTTTTCTCCTTTTTTAATCTAAATGAAATACTTCCTCCATATTTAGCCACTTTTGTCCTGCATGAGCTAAAGATATTTGGCAGGGATCTGTAACTTTCCACCATTGTTGTGTATTTTTATCTTTTGCCATCTTAGCCATATCTGCATCAAAATCAACACCTGTATATTCAAAATATGCAAACAAATATTCTCCAAATAAATAAATAGAATAATTTTGTATATTACATTCTTTAATCATCTCACAAACACCTTTATAAGGCTTTGCATGAAGATCTTTATACTCTTGTATTTTTTCCTTTTTAATTTTTATAATTTGACCATATCTTTGCACCTATCCTCCTTATAAATTGATAAAGCATTTTTATAAAATATCTTGTCCAAATCTTTAAAAATATTTCCTTCTATGATAAATTTAGCCCATTTAGCTGGAGCTATTTTTGCCACAGGATAATTACTACCAAATATAAATTTATCTTCACTAAAAACATTCTTTAAAAATGAAAAACATTGAGATATAAAATCTCTATGAATTTTTATCGTAAAATCATCTGGTACGGAAATTTTTATCCATAAATTTGGGAAATCTTTTAATTTATGTAATATTTTTTTATATTCATCAAAATAGTTAATTTTAGGACTGCCCATATGATTTAAAACTACTTTTAAATTAGGATTATCAAATAAAAACTTTTCCAATATCCAAAGTTCTTCATTTTTCATGCAAGCTTCAAAAGGTATATTAAAAACATTTAGAAGTTCTAATTTTTCTTTAAAATCTGCTTCAAATAGTCTCTTAGCACCCTTTTTACTAGTATGCATTACCTCTCTAAAAGCACATAAGTGTTCTTTGTACTTTAAATCAGCTAAACAAACAAAAAGACCATGTTCTTGTTTTTGCTTTAATGCAAATAAAGCTTCTTTTTCCAAATCATCACTATTTGTTTCAACATACATCGCACCTAAAAAATCAAATTCTTTATACTCATTTTTTGCCCTTAAAAAATCATAATTTTGTTCCAATCTATTATTGCCTTTTATCCACGAAATAGGCATTTTACTTAAATCCCAAAGATGCAAATGAGAATCAAAAATTTTTTGCATTTTTAAGCCTTTATTTTAGAACCAAAAAAACCATACCATGATACATATAAAAATAATGGGGCCATAGCCAAATATCCCATGCTTGTTCCAAAATAATCATTAATTAAACCCATGATAATAGGCATAATAGCACCACCAACTATACTCATAACAAGTAAAGAACCACCTAATTTCACTTGATTAAAAGGAAGATTTTTTGTTGCAACTGCAAAAATAGTAGGAAAAGAAATGGACATAAAGAAAAATAATGCAATTAAAATAACTATACTAATAAATCCGCTAGCAAAATACAAGCATACACATAAAATCACATTAATAAAAGAATACCATCCTAAAATAGTCTCACCTTTAATTTTCTTCATCAAAGGCGTAGAAAAAATACGACCTAACATAAAAGCAATTAAAGCTATCGAAAAATAATAAGCCCCTTGTTCATCTTTTAGATTTTCATTATGCTCACTAAGATAATTTATAAAAAAAGCTCCTGCACTAACTTGATTTGCTATATACAAAAATTGTGCTAGCAATCCAAAATTAAAATGTTTATGCTTAAAAACTCCAATAGGTTTTGAGGTATCTTTTTGTTCATAATCACTACTTACTGCTGATCCTTCTGGAATTTTATTCAATGCAAAAGCAATCAAGATCAAAATAACAATTGCTGCAATACCAACATACACTAACTGGACATTACCCATATTAGCAAGTAATGCAGCTTCTATTTGTTCTTTACTTGCACCTTCTTCTTGTTTTGTAATAGATAAAAACAAAGCTCCACCTATGATAGGTCCTAAAAATTGACCCAAACCATTAAAACTTTGAGCAGCATTAATTCTAAAACTAGCATTTTTCTCATCACCAAGTTTCACCATATAAGGATTAGCACTAGTTTCCAAAGAACCAATACCGCAAGCTAAAATAAAAAAAGCAAATAAAAATAAGTAAAAATTAGCTAAATTTGTAGCTGGAATAATCAATAAACAACCTATTGCATACAAGATTAACCCAAAAATAATACCAATTTTATAAGAGTATTTATTTGCTATATATCCAGCAGGTAATGCTATGATAAAATAAGCACCAAAATAAGCGAGTTGCAAAAATCCACTTTCATGTTGAGTGATATGTAAATGATTTTGAAAATTCTTATTCATCACATCAATCAGTCCATAACTAACTCCCCATAAAAAGAAAAGAGAAGTTACTAAAATAATTGCTATTTTTATATTTTTAGAGTTATTTAACATATATCCTCCTTGTTATTAAATTTCATCCCAATTTAGAGCTCTATCTAAATAGATATATCCACCATCAGGAGTTAAAATTTGTCCTGTTGTGTGTGAAGCAAGAGGACTTAGTGTAAAAACTGCTGTGTTTGCTATTTCTTCTATAGTTGTAAAACGATGACCTAATGGTATGCATTTTGCTATTTTTTCATATTGAGCTTTTGGATTTGGAAAATTTGACAACCATTTTTCATAAAGAGGAGTCATAACTTCAGCTGGTGCTATAGCATTAACTCTAATATTATCTTTTGCAAAAGCGCAAGCCCATTCTCTTGTAAAACCTATTTGAGCAGCTTTTGCTGAAGCATAAGCTGAAGTTCTACCTTGTCCTGTTAAGCCGGTTTTACTTGTGATATTTAATATACTTCCTTGTTGCTTTTTAATATATGGTAAGCATTCTTTAGTCATAGTATAATAATGAAAAAGATTATTTTCATAAGATTTAATTAATTCTTCAGTTGTAGCATCTTCTATATGTAAATTATCATTTGCTCCAGCATTATTAACCAAAGCATAAATTCCACCATATATATTAACAACACTTTTAACAAGTGTTGAAATTTGTTCTGTATTTTTTAAATCTATTTGATAAAATCCATAATTTCCGCAAATGTCTTTTAGTTCATCATCTTTTTCTTTAGAAATTTCACTTCTTGAAAAAATAATTGGAATCCCACCTTCTAAAGCCCATAATTTAGCAATACCATAACCAATCCCTTTAGCACCACCTGTGATGATACAAATTTTGTTTTTAATTTTTAAATCCATAATATATCCTTTTTTATTAATTTAGCAAGTTGTAGCAAGTCTCCAAACTGAAAAATCATTTTGTTCATTTAACTCTGCCTTTACCAATTCTCCATTTGAAATTCTTATGATCAAATCTATAAGCTCATCACGCACTTCTTCTTTTGTCTTAATCCCATCTATAATACTTCCTGCATTAATATCAATAGCATCATTCATATTTTCATAACAAAAAGTATTAGAACTCATTTTAATAGTAGGCACAATAGCTGAACCTGTAGGAGTACCGCGACCTGTAGTAAAAACACAAATATTTGCTCCACCTGCCACCATAGCACTAAGTTGTTCTATATCATTACCTGGCGTATTCATAAAAGTAAGTCCTTTGGAAATTACAGGTTTAGCATAATCAATCACATCCATTAAAGTTCTAGTACCTGCTTTATAAACACAACCTAAAGACTTTTCTTCTATAGTACTAAGCCCACCTGCAATATTTCCTGGACTAGGATTTGCTCCGCGTATATCAGCATGAAAAGATTTAACTAAATTCTCATAGCCTAAAATCTTATCATATACCTTTTTAGCTACTTCATCATTTTTTGCTCTCTTAGCAAGTATAGCTTCACACCCTATAAGCTCTGTAGTTTCTGCTAAAATTACTGCACCACCTTCATCAATTACAAAATCACTTAAACTTCCTAAAGCAGGATTGGCACTAAGACCGCTATAACTATCGCTACCACCACATTCTGTACCTAAAATCAAATCACTAAAATCCCCATCTGTTTTTTCCAATTTTGCAGCATTTTCAAGCATTTGATTTACTATTTTAACACCCTTTTCTATGGTATTTTTACTACCACCGCACTCTTGTATTACTAAATATTCAACCATCTTATAAGGTGTCGCTTCTTTTATTTTTTCAGCTACTATTTTCGCTTGTATTACCTCACAACCAAGTCCTACAATTAAAACACCAAAAACATTAGCATTACTCCCATGGCCTATTAAAACATCTCTAGTTTGCAAAGCATCAAATTCAAGTTGAGAACAGCCATGTTGATGATTAATATATACTGCCCCATTGCATTTTTTGGCTATATTTTCACACACCTTATTAGCACAATGCACGCTTGGTATAATAATGACTTTATTTCTCAAGCCAAATTTTCCATCTTCTCTTCTATAACCCATTATCTTTTTCATATTTATTCCTTATCCCCACGACCTCTAATACCTGCACTATTGTGAATATGCACCCATTCACCTTTATTAATATCGCAACTTGCACTAGCTATAGCTTCTGCATATTTGATGACAACTTCATCTTTTTTTATATCTTTTAGTGCAAATTTATGTCCACTTGCAATATCATCTAAAAGTTCTATATTTTCCACGATTTCACCTTTTTTAAAATCACGCAAAGCAGTAGCGACATTATCTTTTTCATTGACTATAATATAGGCTTTCATAATTTTATACCCGTTTCTTTTTCTATAGTTTTAACAAGTTCTTTAGCTTCATTAAAACGAGTATTTAATTCTTCTTTTGTAGCATGCGATAAAGGATGGATGCTTGTATTTGCAAATTCAAATCCTCTAGCTTTTAAAAGCAAAGCAAATCCCATAGGAAAAGCCATACTCATACCAAATCTTATAACTTTTAATAAACTTTTTTGAATCAGCAAAGCTCTATCTATATTTTTTTCATTGATTGATTTATAAATTTCACTCATAAGTTCTGGAAAAACACCACCTATACTAGTCATAGAACCCTTTGCCCCTATCAGTAGTGCTCCTGCATAAAATTCTTCTCTTCCTACAAAAACATCAAAATCACAAGGCACTACATCTAATATATGATTTAAAAGTAAAGCATCTCCACTGCTATCTTTTATACCCACAACATTATCAAGCTTTGAAACTCTTTCTATAAATTTCAAACTTAGTGCTGGTGCAAAAAGAGGGATGTTATAAATATACAAAGGAAGCTTCACTTTAGAAGATAAATCTTTAATATATTCAAAAAGTGCATCTTCACTTAATTTATAATAATAAGGCATAGCAAGTAATAAAGCATCAAGCCCTAATTCATATGCTTTTTGTGCCAAAGTAAAAGTATTTTGATAAACTGTTGATGCAATACCTGTAATAACAGGGATATTATTTTTTGCAGCTTCTTTTGTAAGTTTCATTATTTTGACTTGCTCTTCTATACCTAAAGCTTGAGAATCTCCTGCACTACCATTACAAAATAATCCATTTAAACCTTTTGAGATACCAAATTCGCAGTATTTAATAAATTCGTTTTCATTAATATTTCCACTCATATCATATGGAGTTAATAAGGCTGGTAAAGTTCCCTTTAATATTCCCATATTTTTCCTTTCATTTTTTGTATATACAAAAATATTTTTATATACAAAAAATATAGCTAAAAATAGAAATTTTTAAAAACATCAAAATGATAAAAAAACAATACAAAAGTCTTATAAAAGTAGTTATAATCAATCATCTAAAGCAAAAACTGCTAATAGAAAATATTTTTTATATTATTAAAAATGTTACTAAAAGTAAAAAATATGATAGAATTTATCTATTGAAAAAGGAGTAAAATGACACATCAACCAACATTAAGAGTTTTAAAAATTTTAGAATTATTGGGCAATAATAATCAAAAAAATACACTAAGCTCTATTGCAAAAGATTTAAATATCCCTCCAGGGACACTTTCTCCTATACTTCAAACTTTACAAGCTAAAAATTACATTAAATGTGATAAAAATAAATTTTACACATTAGATTATAAAATTTTAGAAATTAGCCGTTGTATTTCAATAAAAAATAGCGCATTAGAATTAATTAAAAAACATATGAAAAACATCAGAAACTTAACAGGACAAACATGCCAAATGGGAATATTAAAAGAAGGAAATGTATTTTATTTAGAAAAACTTGATTCGGATAATCAAATACAAATCAAGTCTTTTGTCGGTGCTTCATATCCAGCTTACGCTACATCTTTAGGAAAAGCATTACTAGAAAAGAAAACCTATAAAGAGCTTGAAAAAATTTATCCAAATCCTTTTGAGAAAATAACACCAAATACATTAAATAATCTAAAAGAGCTTTACGAAGAATTATCTTCTATCAAAGAAAATAAAATAGCATTAGAAAGTGGGGAAATGAACCCAGAAATTGAGTGTATGGCTATAGGAATTGAATACGATGAAAAAATTATAGCTGCAATTAGTATTTCATATCATATATTTTACTCAAATGCAAATTTTAAAGAAAAAAATCAAAAAATTTTACTAGAAGAAAAATACAAAATAGAACAAGATTTAAAATTATATTTTCCGGAATTAGAAAATATATATCAATAAAAATCCCTAGCTAGGGATTTTTATTCTTTTTCTTTTAATTTAAGTTTTTGCTCTTGATATAATCCTGTTCCAACAGGAATCATACGACCTAAGATTACATTTTCTTTCAGATCTTCAAGATAATCAAATTTACCTGCAATACTTGCTTCTGTTAAAACTTTCGTTGTTTCTTGGAAAGAAGCAGCTGAAATCACGCTATCACTTCCAATAGCCGCTCTTGTTACCCCAAGTAACACAGGCTCAGCCACAGCAGGCTCACCACCATATCTTAAAATTCTTTCATTTTCTTCTCTGAATTTTCTTCTTGAAACTAAATCACCCACGATGAAGTTAGTATGACCACTATCTACAATTTTAACTTGTCTTAGCATTTGTGATACGATGATTTCAATATGCTTATCAGAAATCACAACACCTTGACCGCGATAAACTTGCTGAATTTCAGAAATAAGATAATAATGTAATGCTTTTTCACCTAAAATTCTAAGTACATCATGGCTTGAAATAACTCCATCGGTTAATTTTTCACCCGCATGGATAAACTCGCCATCTCTTACTTGAATACGTTTTGATTTATCTATCAAATACTCTGCACTACTTCCATCTTCTGCTTGAATAATGATTCTTTCTTTTGATCTTAAAGGCTTATCAAATCTAACAACTCCATCAATTTCAGCTACAACGGCAGTGTTTTTTGGCTTTCTTGCTTCAAATAATTCAGATACTCTTGGAAGACCCCCGGTAATATCTTTTGATTTAGCTGCTGCCTTTGGTGTTTTAGCTAAAATATCAGCTTGCTTCACCTTATCACCATCATTTACATAAATAACAGTTTTTGGCTCTAATTGATAACGCACTACTTTGTCATTTTCACCTATGATTAACAACGCTGGACGCACTCCACTTGGTAAATACTCATTAATAACAAGCGATCTTTTACCTGTTGCTTCATCAATTTGTTCATCAGCACTATAGCCTGATTCAATATCTTCAAAATTTATAGTACCTGCAACCTCTGCAATTACGGTGTTATTATATGCATCCCATTCAGCAATGATAGTTTTATCTTCTTTGCTTGATTTTGCTATGATAGCTTTAGGATTATCCACAAAAGCACTATCATCAAATTCAATCACGGATTCTCTTGGTATATAATGTCTTTTTGCTTCTCTATCATTTTCATCAGCAATAACAACAAAAACACCTTTTTCTTTAACTACATCACCTTTTTTAAGATTTTTAATCCTATCTAAACCATCGCCTTTGAGCATGTAAAATTTTAATGTGCCTTTTGCACCTGCTATAATATCTTGAGTGATAGGATCACCATCTTTTACTAGCAATTCACTTGCATAAGGAATACGATTTGGTATATTCCAACCTTCTTTGATCACTTCAACAATACTTTCATTTTCAGCTACTTCAACACCATCGCTATATGGAATATATAACTTACCTTCGATATTACCACTTACACCGGCAAGCTCATTAGCTTTTGCTAAATCATATTTTCTTAATATAAATTTAGCTTCATTGTTTTTTGCTTTAACGCTAACCACTACATCTTCATACGCATGTTCAATATGGATAGTTCCTTTAAATGGGGCTTTGATTTTTGGCTCAACAAGTAAAATAGCAGCATTGCGATGATTTGCAACGATAGTTTTACCTTGTCTATCTTCATAAGTGTTAAGATTATAAAATCTTACAAAACCTTCTTTGTGTGCTACTACTTGACGATCTTGTAAATCTGTACTAGCAGTACCACCACTATGGAAAGTTCTTAGTGTAAGCTGAGTTCCTGGCTCACCGATTGATTGAGCAGATATAATACCTACAGCTTCACCTGGCTTAACTAATTTGCCCTCACCTAGGTTAATACCATAACATTTAGAACAAACTCCTTTTTTAGCTTTACAAGTAATAGGAGTTCTAATACTTACACTCTTTACACCACTTTCAACAATTACTCTAGCTTTTTCTTCATCTATTAAAGTACCTTCTGAAAATAAAATTTCATTAGTAATAGAATCAATAATATTTTCAGCTAAAACTCTTCCTAAAATTCTTTCCTCTAAGGTTTCAATCACAACACCATCTGCTGTGATTTCATTAATTTCAACACCCTCATGTGCACCACAATCATCCATTGTAACTTTTACATTTTGTGCCACATCGATAAGCTTTCTTGTTAAATAACCTGCATTTGCTGTTTTTAATGCTGTATCTGCGAGACCTTTTCTAGCACCATGAGTTGAAATAAAATATTCAAGAACATTAAGTCCTTCACGGAAATTTGAAATAATCGGTGTTTCAATAATTGAGCCATCAGGTTTTGCCATAAGACCCCTCATCGCAGCAAGCTGTGAAATTTGAGCTGCTGAACCTCTAGCACCAGAATCTGCCATCATATAAATAGAGTTAAATCCTTCTTTATCTTTTTTAATTAACTCCATCATATCTTTTGACAAGATATTATTAGTGCTTTTCCAAATATCGATAATCTTATTATATCTTTCACCCGAAGTAATCAAACCTAAATTATATGAATTTTGAATTTCTCTTACTTGTTTTTTAGCTTCTTCTATGCTTTTTTGCTTTTGATCAGGCACAATAATATCAGCAATTGAAATAGAAATACCTGCTTTTGTTGCATATTCAAAACCAAGATCTTTTAGTTTATCTAAAAAGCTAGCACTTACTTCAAGGCCACCCTCTTTATAAACATAATCAACCAAAGCTGCAATATCTTTTTTCTTCATGACTTTATTCCACATATTTTCAGGAACAAAATCAGGTAAGATAGACTTAATAATCAATCTACCCGCGGTTGTTGTGATTTTTCTTCCATCAACCACACTTCTAATGCTTGCATGAATATCTAAAGATTTTGCTTCTAGAGCAATCATAACCTCTTCAATACCTGTGCAAATTTTATGCTCACCTTTAGCACCATCTTTTTCTAAAGACAGATAATAAATCCCCAAAACCATATCTTGAGAAGGCACAGTTACAGAACGACCACTTGCTGGAAGCAAGATATTCATAGATGAGAGCATTAATACTTTACACTCAGCTATTGCCTCTTGAGATAAAGGCACATGCACAGCCATTTGGTCCCCGTCAAAGTCAGCATTAAATGCCGCACACACTAATGGATGAAGTTGAATCGCTTTACCCTCTACAAGCACAGGATGAAAAGCTTGGATAGAAAGTTTATGCAAGGTTGGAGCACGGTTAAGCATTACAGGATGACCTTTAACAACCTCTTCTAAGCACTCCCAAACCTCATTAGTTTTGTTTTCTATCATTTTTTTAGCTTGTTTTACGGTAGTTGCATAACCTTTTTCTTCAAGCTTAGCTAACAAATGTGGTTTAAATAATTCTAAAGCCATTTTTTTAGGTAAACCGCATTGATCCATTCTAAGTTTTGGTCCAACAACAATAACACTACGACCTGAGAAATCCACCCTTTTACCAAGTAGATTTTGTCTAAAACGACCTTGTTTACCTTTGATAATTTCACTTAAAGATTTCAATGGGCGCTTATTTGCACCTTTAACTGCATTTGCTCTTCTGCCATTATCAAACAAAGCATCAACTGCTTCTTGTAGCATTCTTTTTTCATTTCTAATGATAATTTCAGGTGCATCAAGCTCCATAAGTCTTTTTAAACGCGTATTTCTATTGATAACCCTTCTATATAAATCATTCACATCAGAAACTGCAAATTTTCCACCATCTAAAGCTACCAAAGGTCTTAAATCAGGTGGTAATACAGGTAAATTTGTGATCATCATCCACTCAGGACGATTTGGTACTACTTCATCAATATTTGTATTGCTATTTAAATTACTATTTAAGAAATTTTCTACCACTTTTAAGCGTTTGATGATAGTTTTTTTCTTTGCTTCTGAATTAGTTGCTGCAATATCTTCTTTTAATTTATTTAAAAGCTCGACAAGATCTAAATTTGCTAGTAAATCTCTAACAACTTCACCACCCATTCTAGCTTTAAATCCACTACTTTCATAGCGTTGCATTAAATTTAAATACTGCTCTTCATTTAACACATCATAAAATTCAACTTTTTTAGTATTTTCATTATCATAGTATGCATCACCTGGATTTTCTACTATATATGCTTCATAATATAATACGCGTTCTAAGTCTTTCATCTTTACGCCGAGTAAAGTACCGATACGACTTGGTAAAGAGTTCACATACCATATATGTGCTACTGGGGTAACTAGCTCAATATGCCCCATTCTTGAACGACGCACTTTAGAACTAGTAACTTCAACACCACATTTTTCACACTTAATGCCCTTAAAACGCATTTTTTTATACTTACCACAAAGACACTCATAATCTCTTACTGGTCCAAAAATTTTAGCACAAAAAAGCCCATCTCTTTCAGGCTTTAAAGTTCTATAATTAATCGTTTCTGGTTTTTTTACTTCCCCATAAGACCATGATTTGATTTTTTCAGGACTTGCAAGTCTTAATTGAAAAGCTTCAAAGTCTCTAGGTCTGCCATCTTCTTTTATTTCGATAGGTTTAAATTTACTCATTATTCTCATCCTTATCAAAAATCTCAACATCTAAAGCAAGAGATTTTAATTCATTTGTAAGTACAAAGAATGTCTCTGGAATACCTGTTGCTGGAACATTCTCGCCTTTTGTTAAAGCTTTATAAGCACTAAATCTACCCTCAACATCATCAGATTTAATAGTAAGCATTTCTCTTAAAGTATGAGCTGCTCCATAAGCTTCAAGAGCCCAAACTTCCATCTCACCAAATCTTTGCCCACCAAATAATGCTTTACCACCAACTGGTTGTTGTGTTACTAAGCTATAAGGTCCAGTGCTTCTTGCGTGAACTTTTTCATCTACTAAATGGTGTAATTTAAGCATATACATACATCCAACATGCACACGCTCTGCCATTTTTTCACCAGTTCTTCCATCATAAAGTTCACTTTTTCCATCCATAGCTATTTTAGCCATTTCAAAAAGCTTACCAAATTCTTCAACCGTTACACCTTCAAATACAGGAGTAGCAAATTTTACCCCTTTAGCCCAATCTCTAGCATAAGAAATAAGTTGCTCATCATTTAAAGTTTGTACAAATTTCTTTTCTAGCTCAAGTCTAGATACACTACAAATTTCAAGAATTTTTTCGCGTAATTCTTTTACAAAATCTTTTTGTTTTCTATCAAAAATTTCTTGAATTTGATCACCTAGTCTCATACCAACAATCCCTAAGTGACTTTCAAGAATTTGTCCTATATTCATACGACTTGGAACCCCTAGAGGATTTAAAGCTATATCAATAGGTCTTCCATCAGGTAAATAAGGCATATCAACTTCTGGAACGATATTAGATACAATACCTTTATTTCCATGGCGTCCTGCCATTTTATCCCCAACTTTTAATTTTCTCTTAGTCGCAATATATACTTTAACAAGTTTTACCACTCCACTTGGTAAAATATCATCTTTTTCTAAAATTTCTAATTTTTCATCATGCTCTGTTTTAAGCTTTTTCTTCTCGTTTTGGAAGTGATTTTTTAAATCATCATATTCTTTTTGCACTTCTTTAGAATAAGCTTTAACTAAAGAATTTAATGCAAAACGATTAATTTTTTCCAACTCGGTAATTTCTACCTTGGAACCTTTTTTATATTTAACACCATTTATTTCTTCGTCTGAATTTAAAGGTGATTTAGAAAGCAAAGAACATACTCTTAAAGTTTCTTCTCTGTCCATCATCAAAAGTCTATCGTGATGTTCTTTTTCAAGATTTAATTTTTCATCATCATAGGCTTTTACAGCACGAGCATCTTTTTCATAACCTTTTTTAGTAAATATTTTTACATCTACAACAACACCTTCCAATGAAGCAGTTGCATATAAAGATTTATTTACAACATGTCCTGCCTTTTCACCAAAAATAGCTCTTAGTAATCTTTCTTCAGGCGTAGGTTTTACCTCACCTTTAGGTGAAACTTTACCTACCAAAATCATACCAGGCTTTATATGAGTTCCTATTTTTGCAATACCACTCTCATCAAGATGTGCTAAATCTTCCTCTTTAACATTTGGAATATCTTTTGTAATCTCTTCAACGCCATCTTTAAGTTCTCTAGCCTCTACTTCTTTTTCATAAATATGAACACTAGTGAAAGTATCTTCGCGTAAAATTTTCTCACTAATTACAATAGCATCTTCATAATTATATCCATGCCATGGCATAAATGCGATCAAAGCATTTTTACCAATAGCAAGCTCTCCTTGGTCCATACTTGGACCATCTGCAATAATTTGACCTGCTTGAATAAATTCGCCTTTTTTCACAATCGGGTGTTGAATAAAAGTTGTATTTTGGTTAGTTCTTAGATTTTTTTCCATTTTATAATGATCAATAAATGGTCCATTTTCATCTTCGCCCAAAATAAAAATATTTTTATTATCAACTTTTTCTACAATACCTGCTCTTTTAGCTTTAATAGCTTCCCAAGCATCACGTGCAATGATTTTTTCCATACCAGTACCTACTATAGGTGCTTGTGCGGTTAGTAAAGGCACTGCTTGACGCTGCATGTTTGAACCCATCAGGGCTCTGTTTGCATCATCATGCTCCAAAAATGGAATCAAAGAAGCTGCGACCCCTACTATCATACCTGAACAAAGATCAATCAAATGCACTTCTTCTCTTCTTGCTAAGATTGTTTCACCATCTTGTCTTGCTTCAACAAATTCTTCAACAATATTACCTTTTTCATCAATTTTAGTTGAAGCAGCTGCGATCACTAAACCTTCTTCTTGAGTAGCAGTTAAATAAACAATTTCATTGCTTACTTTTCCATTTTCTACTTTCTTATAAGGTGCTTCAACAAAACCTAGATCATTTACTTTAGCATAAGTTGAAAGCGTATTAATCAAACCGATATTTTGACCTTCTGGAGTTTCAACAGGGCAAATTCTTCCATAATGCGTTGCATGGACATCACGCACTTCAAAACCCGCTCTTTCTTTTACTAAACCACCCTCGCCAAGCGCAGATAAACGACGCTTATGAGTTACCTCGCTTAATGGATTTGTTTGATCCATAAATTGAGACAATTGACCACCGGTAAAAAATTCCATAATTGTCACAGTAATTGTTTTAGGATTGATTAAGTCATAAGGCATTACTTTATCAATATCTGCATTTAATGCGGTAAATTTATCTCTAATTGATTTTTGCATTTTAGCAAGACCCACATGAAGTTCATTAGCTAAAAGCTCTCCAATCGATCTAATACGACGATTACCTAAATGATCTCTATCATCAATATGGCCTCTACCATTTTTTACTTTAATTAAATATTTTGCAGTTTTTACTATATCTTCATTTGTTAAAACTGTAACATATTCAGGTGTATCTAATCCTAGTTTATGATTCATTTTCATACGACCAACTTTTGTTAGATCATATCTTTCAGGATTAAAAAATAAATCATTTACAAAAGCTTTTGCAGCATCTTTTACTACAGGCTCACCTGGTCTCATTACTTTATAAATTCTAATAGCTGCTAAATCATTTTCATCTTCTATATTTTCAGTTTGTTTTAATAATTTTAAAGTCTCATTATCTTGAATGAAAGAATTAATAATAGCAGCATCAACTCCATTTGCTAAGTCATTTGCAATATCAAATTGTTTTTCTTCTTTAATTTTAGCTAATTTTCCCTCATCTAATAGCGTTAAAGAATCAAACAAAACCTCACCGGTTTCTTTATTAATAATAGGGTTAGCTAAATATCTATTTGTTAAAATTTCAATTGGATATTCAACCCATTTAACACCGTCTTTTATAAGTTGCTCAGCTTTTTTCTTTGTCATTCTTTTACCGGCTTGGTGTACAACATTGCCTTTTTCATCTTTTAAGTCATATTCGACTCTATCTAAAAAGTCATTTGGATTAAATTCAGTTAAAAATTTATCTTTTTTAACATGAATAGTTTGTATAGGGTAAAATAATTTTATAATATCTTGCTTTTTATAACCAAGTGCTCTAAATAAAATAGTAATAGGCACTTTCCTTCTTTTATTAATACGCACATAAAGCACATCTTTTGCATCATATTCAAAATAAAGCCAAGAACCACGATCTGGTATAATTTGAGCTGTATATACTAATTTATTTGCAACAGTAGAACTTTCTTCTTCTTTAAAAATAACACCTGGACTTCTATGAAGTTGATTTACAACAACTCTTTCAACCCCATTAATTATAAAAGAAATTCTATCTGTCATTAAAGGAATTTCTCTAATATAAATTTCTTGTTCTTTGATATCTTTTATACCGATTTTTTCACCCGTTTTTTCATCTTTTTCATGTAAAGTTAAACGGATTTTCATTTTCAAATTTACAGAATAAGTTAAACCTCTTTCCATGCACTCTCTAATGGTATATTTAGGTTTACCTACTTCACTACTTACATATTCTAAACTTAATCTATTTTGCGGATCATGGATTGGAAAGATAGATTTGAAAACTTTTTCAATTCCACTTTCTGAATTTTTTGCATCTAAATTTAAAAAATAATCAAAACTCTTTTTTTGTAATTGTAATAAATTTGGAATGTCTATTTGTTGTGGAACATTCGAGAAGTCTATTCTTAAACGATTTCCTGATTGTGAATTTAACATATTATTATACCCCATGGTAAAAGTATTGAAAGAAAGAATCCTTATTAAAGGAAAACAAGAAAGGATATAAAATCCTTTCTTTTAAAAATAAAAAATTATTTAAGTTCAACCTTAGCGCCAGCTTCTTCAAGTTGTTTTTTAGCTTCTTCAGCTTCAGCTTTACTAACACCTTCTTTAAGAACTGATGGAGTTTGCTCAACTGCATCTTTTGCTTCTTTTAATCCAAGACCAGTTAAAGCACGAACAACTTTAATTACATTAATTTTTTTATCGCCACCATCTTGTAATACAATATCAAATTCAGTTTTTTCTTCAGCAGCACCGCCAGCAGCACCCGCAACAGCAGCACCCGCAACCATAACTGGAGCAGCAGAAACACCAAATTTTTCTTCAAATTCTTTTACTAATTCTGAAAGCTCAAGAACACTTAGGTTAGAAATAAATTCTAATACATCTTCTTTAGTAATTGCCATTTTTTATCCTTTTTATAATTTTATTCAGCTTCTTTTTTTTCTTTTAATGCATTTAATCCAATTGTAAAATTGGTGATTGGTGCATTCCAAACTTGCAAAAGCATAGCAAGTAATTCATTACGAGAAGGCATTTTAGCTAAAGCTTTAACTTTATCTACAGAAGCAACTTCGCCTTCGATAAATGCAGTTTTGATCTCAAATGCTTGATTAGCTTCGCTAAATTTATCAGCAACTTTTGAAACATTTAATTGGTCTTCACCCCAAAGATAAATATTAGTATCTTTAAGTTCCATTCCATCTTTGCCGGCATTTTTAAGAGCAATACTTGCTAAAGTATTTTTAATAATTTGAACTTTAACATCCATTTCTCTCGCATTATTTCTTAACTCTTCAAGTTTTTTAGTATTTAAACCCTTATAGTTACAAACTACAACAGCCTCACTAACTTTAAAACCTTCTTCAAGTTTAGAAACAAGTTCAACTTTTTGGCTTTTAGTCATCTTTACTCCTTTCCGACCGGTGATTTCAAGCAGAGCAGAAAAATCTAATTAAGTCCTAGGACCTCGGCTATCTCCAATCTAAGATAAAAATTAGATAAAATAAAAGTTATTATCTTATCTAATTTTTATTAATGAGAGTAAAACTCTCATTAATTTTATTTTGTATCAAGTAATTCTTGAGTATCAAGAGAAAGAGAAGGACTCATAGTTAAAGAAAGACTAGCATTTTTAATATATCTTCCTTTTGCAGCAGCTGGCTTGTGTTTATTAATAGCTTTTACAAATGCTGTCATATTTTCTTTTAATTGTTCTTGAGTAAAGCTAACTTTACCTAAACCTGCATGGATATTTCCTTGCTTATCAACACGGAAGTTAACTTGACCATTTTTAGCATTATTCACAGCTTGTGCAACATCCATTGTCACAGTACCTGTCTTAGGATTTGGCATTAAACCTTTAGGTCCTAAAATACGACCTACTTTACCAACTAAACCCATCAAATTTGGAGTAGCAATTAAAACATCAAAATTCATATTTCCTTTTTGAATTTCTTCTACTAAATCATCACTACCAACTATATCAGCACCTGCATTTTTTGCCTCATCAGCTTTTGCATCTTTTGCTATAACAGCAACACGCACTTTTTTACCTGTACCACAAGGTAAAACTACACTACCTCTTACCATCTGATCTGCATGTCTTGGATCAACATTTAATTTTAAAGCAATTTCAACTGTTTCATCAAATTTAGCAGATGCAAGAGTTTTAACTGTGCTTATTGCTTCATCCATTAAGTAATTTTTATTTGAATCTATTTTTTTTAATAATTCTGTAAATCTTTTAGTATTTTTTGACATTAATTTTTCTCCGCATTTTATATAAAGTGCTACCGCCTTTTTAAACTCTTGGCGGTAAAGAGTATTAATCTACGATTTCAACACCCATAGAACGAGCAGAACCCATAATAATCTTAGCAGCTTGCTCTCTATCTTTTGTGTTCATATCAGCTATTTTTTTATCAACAATTTCTAAAACTTGTGCTTTAGTTAATTTACCTACTTTATTTTTTAAAGGATTATCCGCACCTTTAGAAATACCTGCAGCTTTTTTGATTAAATCAGTAGCTGGTGGTTGTTTTGTGATAAATGTAAAGCTTTTATCTGCATAAACAGTAATAACAACTGGAATATTAAAGCCAGCCATATCTTTTGTTCTTTCATTAAATGCCTTACAAAATTCCATAATATTAACACCTTGTTGACCCAAAGCAGGACCAACTGGAGGTGATGGATTAGCCTTAGTAGCAGCTATTTGTAATTTTATTTCTCCTACGACTTTTTTAGCCATAACCTTACTCCTTTACTTGCTATATTATCAAACTATTTTTTCAACTTGAGAGTATAAGATCTCTACTGGAGTTGATCTGCCAAATATTGAAACATTTAGCTTTAAAACCCCTCTAACCATATCATATTCTTCTACAATACCAACAAAGTTTGCAAAAGGACCTTCGGTTATTCTTACACTTTCTTCTTTATCAAATGAAATTTTAGGTTTAGGTGCTGCTTTATTTTTCACCTTTTCTAAAATAAGATTGATATCTTTTTCACTCAATGGGGTTGGTTTTTTACTTTCCCCTATAAAACGACCAACTTTTGGCAAAGATTGAATTTTATGCCAAAGTTCTGTTGATAAGTCAATATTGGCAAATACATAGCCTGAATACAAACTTCTTTCGCTTATTTTTTCTTTACCATTTTTAAATTCAATCACATCTTCAGTTGGAACAATTACTTCTAACAATTGCTCTTGAATTCCATGATCTCTAACTAAATTTTCTATGGCTCTTTTTACAGCCATTTCACTACCTGCATAAGTTTGAATTGCATACCATTTATGATTCATTATTTTATCCTATAATCTTAGATAATGAAAATGACATAATCAAGTCAACCAATGCTAAAAATAATGAAACAACAGTAACAACTACAAAAACGGTAATATAAGCATTTCTAACTTGCTCTTTCAAAGGCCAAATAACTTTTGATAATTCAGCTTTTGACAATTTAAAATAAGTTATTAGTTTTTCCATATTTAACCTTATTTTGTGGCAGGGCAAGAGGGATTCGAACCCCCAACCATCGGATTTGGAATCCGGCGCTCTACCGTTGGAGCTATTGCCCTAAGGGCTTTTATATAAAAGCCTTAACTTTTTAATTTAACTTCTTTATGAACTGTATGTTTTTTTAATCTTGGGCAATATTTTTTTAATTCTAATTTTTCAGTTGTATTTTTACTATTTTTAAAAGTACTGTAATTAATATCACCGCACTCTTCACATTTCAAGCCAACTTTAATTCTCATTTTTATTCCTTAAAAAGCGAGATAAAATCTCGCTTATGATTATTTAATAATTTTAGATACAACACCTGAACCAACAGTACGGCCACCTTCACGGATAGCAAAACGAGTACCTTCTTCAAGCGCAACTGGTGCAATAAGACTTACAGTAATTCTAACATTCTCACCTGGCATAACCATTTCAACGCCTTCTGCAAGTTGGATAGAACCAGTAACATCTGTTGTTCTTACATAGAACTGTGGTCTATAGTTATTAAAGAATGGAGTATGACGACCACCTTCATCTTTATTTAAAATATAAACTTCTGCTTCAAAGTCAGTATGTGGAGTAATTGATTTTGGCTTAGCAAGAACCATACCACGAAGAACATCTTCTTTTTTAGTACCACGTAGAAGAACACCTACATTATCACCTGCTTCACCTTGATCCATTTCTTTTCTAAACATTTCAACACCAGTTACTGTAGTGCTCTGTGTTTCTCTAATACCAACTATTTCAATAGTATCACCAACTTTAACAACACCTTTTTCAATTCTACCAGTAACAACTGTACCACGACCTGAAATTGAGAATACATCTTCGATTGGCATTAAGAAATCTTTATCTGTATCACGAGCTGGAGTTGGAATATACTCATCAACTGCTGCCATAAGATCTAGGATTTTTTTAGACCATTCACCATCTTGTCCAGCTTTTGCTTCTTCAAGAGCTTGTAAAGCAGAACCTGAAATAATTGGAGTATCATCTCCTGGGAAGTCATAAGAACTTAATAATTCTCTAATTTCCATTTCAACTAATTCTAATAATTCAGCATCATCAACCATATCAGCTTTATTCATGAAAACAACGATATATGGTACACCTACTTGGCGAGAAAGTAAGATGTGCTCCCTAGTTTGTGGCATTGGACCATCTGCAGCAGAAACAACAAGAATAGCACCGTCCATTTGAGCAGCACCAGTAATCATATTTTTAACATAGTCAGCGTGACCTGGGCAGTCTACGTGAGCATAGTGACGATTTTCTGTTTCATACTCAATGTGAGAAGTTGCAATAGTAATACCACGCTCTTTTTCTTCAGGAGCATTGTCGATATTATCATAATCTTTAAGCTCAGCCAAACCTCTTCTTGAAAGAACAGCAGAGATAGCAGCTGTTAAAGTAGTTTTACCGTGGTCAACGTGACCAATAGTACCAATATTTACGTGAGGCTTATTACGTGAAAATTTTTCTTTAGCCATCTTTTTCCTCCATATAAAATTTACAAACAAATACTAATTTATGTTTTATAATCTTTTGAAATCAATGGAGCTCATAGCGGGACTTGAACCCGCGACCTCTCCCTTACCAAGGGAGTGCTCTACCTCTGAGCCATACGAGCGCTCAGAAAAATTAAAAACATAAATTATAAAATTTTGGAAATTGAAACTGCTAGAAATTCTTAATTTAAAAACAGCTCCCAGTTTCACTCTACCAAAATTAGGTTGGAGCGGGAAACGGGACTCGAACCCGCGACCCTCAGCTTGGAAGGCTGATGCTCTAGCCAACTGAGCTACTCCCGCAAAGCAATGGTGGTGAGTCGTGGATTCGAACCACGGAAGGCGAAAGCCAGCAGATTTACAGTCTGCCCTCGTTGGCCACTTGAGTAACTCACCATGATAAAAATGCTTTTTATTTCTGGTCAAACACTGCTATCAACAATGGAGCTGGTTAAGGGACTTGAACCCCCGACCTGCTGCTTACAAGGCAGCTGCTCTACCAACTGAGCTAAACCAGCAAAAAATAAAGTTGAATTATAATGTAATTTTGAATTAATGTCAAGTGTTTTAAATAATTTTATATAATTTTTAAAAAAATAAAGGATTGATTATGAAAATTTTATTTTCACCTAGCGAAAGCAAAAATAAAATAAATACGCAAGATTATATAAATAAAAACTCTTTTGTTTTTAGTAATTTATATAGTAAAAGACTTGAAGTACTTACAAAATATAAAAATCATATAAAACAATGCAATGAAGTTGAACTTGAAAAATTTTTTGGTATAAAAGATGCAAGTGAAATAGAAGAATTAACTCATGATATTTTAACAAAAGAAACAAACAAAGCTATTCAAAGATATAATGGAGTTGCTTTTGATCATTTAGACTATGAAAATTTAAGCGAGAATTCAAGAAAATACATAGATGAGAATGTTTTGATATTTTCTAATCTTTTTGGTCCTATTTTAGCAAAAGATTTAATACCTTATTACAAATTAAAACAAGGAGAGAAAATTAAAGAATTTAATATAGAAAAATATTACAAAGATAGTTTCTCTGATGAACTCGATAAATTTTTAGAAAATGAATTAGTCATTGATCTTAGAGCTAAATTTTATGAAAAATTTTATACTATTAAAAAGCCTTTTTTAACTTTTACC
>NZ_JAKMTG010000011.1:0-38226 GCF_025773055.1 Campylobacter sp. CNRCH_2013_0671h | reverse complement strand
ACCGCTTTTATAATTAAACACCAAAGAAAATTTCAGGTTTTAATCTAAGCATTAAACAATATGCAGCCAAACTAGCTTGCTCTCTTGTATAGTTTCTATTGCCTTGTATATGAATGCATTCTTGTAAAAAGGTTCCATCTTTATACATAGCTCCTATGTAGATGGTGCCTGCTTTGGTATTTTTATCATTTTCTTCTCCAGCTACCCCACTAAGCGCTAAAGCAAAATCACAATTTGTGGTTTTAAAAACCCCTTTTAACATAAAATAAATACAACGATCAGAATATTCCCCAACACTTTCTAAAGTATCATTGCTCACCCCAAGCCAAGAATTTTTTAAACGATTAGAATAAGTGATCAAAGAACCCTCAAACACATTAGAAATTCCTGAATTTTCAGCAAATTTTGAAGCACAAAGTCCTGCAGTACAACTTTCTGCAAAGGAAATTTTTAAGTTTTTTTCTAAAAGTTTTTTGGCTATAAATTTAATAGGATCATTTCCTAAAAATACTTTTCCTGCAAAAAGTTTGAAAACCCCTTTTAAAAAGCCTTCTAGTTTTCCATATTGACTAGCGCTTGCTCTAATGCAAATGAGATTATCTAATAATGCACTTGAACAAGTTTGAATTTCAAAAGAAGTAGTAAGTGTACTAAGTAAGATATTTGCACTCATTTCATCTATATCTAAAAGACAAAAATACGCATAGTCAAGTTCAGGATTTTGCAAAATCAAAGGTAATTTTTGCTCTATATTTATATTTAATAAATTAATATGGCATTGCTCAAAAGAACTTAAAAAGGAATTTTTTTCACGCAAAGCTTTTGAAGGTACTAGGGTATCATTTTCTAAGATTAAAACATCATCATTTAAGGTTGCTATGATCTTAGCTATGGTTGCATAGTATTCGCTAATGCTAAAAATGGTTATATAGCTATATTCTTTAGAAAGTTTTTCAAGTAAAAAAGGAAGTTCTTTGTCAGGTTTGTTTATAAATTTTAGCTCATGAAGTTCTAAAAACTGCTTTTTATATTCTTCTTGTATATAACGCATATAATTTTCATTAATAATAATTTCATTGCCTATAATGATGATGAGATGTTTCATGATTTTCCTTTTTTTATTGCGATTATAACAAAAAAATAAGTGCAAATTAAAAGTATTTTAAGTAGAATTTACTATTTTTAAATTTTTCAAGGTGGATTATATGGATTATAAAGATACGCTATTGCTTCCAAATACGACTTTTGCAATGCGTGCAAATTTAGCAGAGCTTGAGCCTAAGCGTTTTAGCAAGTGGTTTGAAAACAACTATGCTTATGAAAAAATGAAACAAAAAAGACAAGGAATAAGCGAGAGTTTTACTTTACATGATGGCCCTCCTTATGCTAATGGACATTTGCATATTGGCCATGCTTTAAATAAAATTTTAAAAGATATCATCATCAAAATGCATTATTTTCAAGGTAAAAAAGTGCGTTTTACTCCTGGTTGGGATTGTCATGGTTTACCGATAGAACAGCAAGTTGAAGTTAAACTTAAAGATAAAAAGCAAAGTTTAAGCAAAAAAGAAATTCGTGAGTTTTGCAGAGAGCATGCGAGAGAATTTGTAAATATCCAAAGAGATGAATTTAAGTCTTTGGGTGTGATTGCTGATTGGGATGAGCCATACTTGACTATGAAAAATGCTTTTGAGGCAGATATTTACAAAGCTTTATGTAAAATCGCTAAAAAAGGACTTTTGCTAGAAAGAAGTAAGCCTGTTTTTTGGAGTTGGGCTGCTAAGAGTGCATTAGCAGAAGCTGAAGTAGAGTATGAAGATAAAGAAGATTATTCTATTTTTGTAGCTTTTGAGCTTGATAAAACTTCCCTTGAAAAGCTAGGTGTAAAAAAAGCTAAAGCAGTCATTTGGACTACCACGCCTTGGACTTTACCGGCAAATCAAGCTATATCTTTAAATCCAAATGAAAAATATGTTATCACTGAAGAAGGTTATATTTTTGCTAAAGCCTTGCTTGAAAATATGATTAATAAAAACTTCACTCAAGGAAAAATTCAAAAAGAACTTTTAGGTTCTGAATTTGAAAATTTAAGTGCTATTAATCCACTTAATCAAAGAAAATCCACTCTTATTTTAGGCGATCATGTTTTAATGGAAGGTGGAACAGGGCTTGTACATACTGCACCAGGTCATGGTGAGGATGATTATTATGTGTGCTTAAAATATGGCATTGAAGTGATTATGCCAGTAGATGATGGTGGGTGTTATGATGAAACACTAAGAGCTAAAGGGCTTTTGCCAGAGCATTTATTAAATGAGTTTATAGGACTTCATATTTTCAAAGCAAATGAGCGTATTTTAGAATTGCTTGGCGAAGCTTTGCTTGAGAGTTCTAAATTTATACATTCTTATCCATTTTGTTGGAGAACACATAAACCGGTTATTTATAGAGCCACAAAACAATGGTTTATCTTAATGGATGAGAAAAAATTAGATGGAAAATCTTTAAGAGAACTAGCACTAGAGCAATTAAATAATGTGAAATTTTACCCAGAAAGTGGGGTAAAAAGACTTAGTTCTATGATAGAAAATCGCCCTGATTGGTGTATATCAAGACAAAGAGATTGGGGTGTGCCTATCGCATTTTTTAGAGATAAAAACACCAAAGAAGTGATTTTTGATGATGATGTTTTAGATCATTTGGTGGGAATTTTTGAAGCAAATGGAGCTGATGCGTGGTGGGATTTAGAAATAAAAGATTTATTACCGCCAAATAGCAAATATGATCCAAATAATTTAGAAAAAGTTTATGATATTTTAGATGTTTGGTTTGATAGTGGTAGCACTTGGGAAGCAGTATTAAACTCAGCAAGATATGATGCAGGAGAATATCAAGCTTCAATGTATCTTGAAGGAAGTGACCAGCACCGTGGATGGTTTCAAAGCTCACTTTTAATTTCTACTGCTATCAATCACAAAACCCCATATAAAAACATACTTACTCATGGCTTTACCGTAGATGAAAAGGGTCAAAAAATGAGTAAATCTAAGGGTAATGTGATTTTACCTCAAAATGTAGCTAAAAATTATGGGGTAGAAATTTTAAGACTTTGGATAATGCTTAGTGATTATTCAACAGACTTAAAAATTTCAGATAATATCTTAAAACAAGTAAGCGAGCAGTATAGAAAGATAAGAAATACTATAAGATTTTTACTTGCAAATACTAATGATATGGAATTTTTAGAAACAAAAAATTTCACACTTTTAGATAAGTGGATTTTAATGCGTGCAAAAGTTGCTTTTGAAGTATGTGAAGTTGCTTTTGAAAAATATGAATTTGCAAAAGGCTTTAGTGTGCTTTTAAATTTCTTAAGTGCGGATTTAAGTGGAATTTATTTAGATGTGTGCAAAGATAGATTATATTGTAATGCAAAAGATGATACAAAAAGAGTAAGCGCGCAAAGTGCTATGGTGCTAATAGCTAGAAAACTTTTTGCGCTTTTAGCTCCAAGTTTAACTTACACTATAGATGAAGCTTTAGAACATGCAAATGTGGCCATTAAAGAAAATGCTAAAGATGTTTTTGATTTGGTATTAAAAAATGGCTTTGATTATGAGTATAAAATCGAAGATGATTTATTTATAAAATCAAGAGAAAAATTCTTTGAACTTGTTGATGTATTAAAAAAAGACAAAATCATCAAATCAACCTTAGAGTTAAGCTTGCAAACAAGTGCAAATGAGCTTTTGAGTGAAGATATTGAAGAAGTAGCTGATTGGTTTATGGTAAGCTCAGTAGAAAGCTTAGATGATAAAGAAACTTTGAGTGAGTTTAAAATAGATGATCATAGTTTTAAAATAGTGCGTTCTTTATTGCACAAGTGTCCAAGATGTTGGAAATTTTTAGCAAAAGAAGAAGAATGTTTATGTCCAAGATGTAATAGTGTGGAAAAAGCAAAAAATGTTTGAGCAAGCTTTACCTTTTAGCGTGGTAGTGATTACTTTATTGAGCTTTTTATTTATCACGCTTTTTTTGTTTTATTTGGTTAAAAAATTTAAGGATAAATAATGGTAACTTTAAAAGAAGCTTTGAAATTTTCAAATGAAGAATTAGAAAATCTAAAAAAAGAATTAAATGAAAAAGCACATCAGCAAAAGCATTTAGGTGCTTATGTAGAGCAGTTTTTAAATAAAGACTTAAGCACTTCAGGTACTGGCGTACCAGTAGCTATAAAAGATAATATTAGTGTAAAAGATTGGGAATTAACTTGTGGTTCTAAAATTTTACAAGGCTATGTGGCTCCTTATGATGCAAGCGCTATTGTAAATTTACGCAAAAATAATTTTACTCCATTTGGAAGATGTAATATGGATGAGTTTGCTATGGGAAGTACAAGTGCAACTTCTTTTTATGGTAAGACTTTAAATCCGCTTGATAATACTAAAGTTCCAGGTGGAAGTAGTGGGGGGAGTGCTGCTGCGGTTGCTGCAGGGATAGCTTTAGCAAGTTTGGGTTCAGATACAGGTGGTTCAGTAAGGCAACCTGCTGCTTTTTGTGGTTGTGTTGGGTTTAAGCCAAGTTATGGAAGAGTTAGCAGGTATGGTTTAGCAGCGTATTCTTCAAGCCTTGATCAAATAGGAGTTTTAACGCAAAATGTTGAAGATGCTGCAATTTTATATGATGCTATTGCAGGCTATGATGAAAAAGATAGCACGAGTGTAAACATAGCTTTTGAGCCAACTACGCCAAAACTAAATGCAAATAAAAAGCTAAAAATAGCTGTGATCAAAAACTATATAGAGCAAACTAATGATGATGTAAAACAAGCCTTATTAAAAACCATAGATATGTTAAAAGCAAATGGCCATGAGATTGTTTATAAAGACTTAATGGATTCTACATTTGATGTTGCGGCTTATTATATCATAGCAGCAGCTGAAGCAAGTGCAAATTTAAGCCGTTATGATGGCGTAAGATATGGTAGAAGAAGTGAAAAATGTGACAATCTTAGCCAAATGTATGTAAATAGCAGAAGTGAAGGTTTTGGTGAGGAAGTAAAAAGAAGAATTTTACTAGGAACCTTTGTTTTAAGTAGTGGCTATTATGATGCATACTACATCAAAGCACAAAAGGCTAGAAGATTTATCAAGCAAAAATATGAAGAAATTTTAAACGATTGTGATTTGATTTTTATGCCAGTTGCTCCAAGCGTTGCTTTTGGTTTTAACGATATAAAAACTCCAGTGCAAATGTATTTAGAAGATGTATTTACTATTTCAGTGAATTTAGCAGGACTTGGTGGCATTAGTGTGCCAGTAGGAAAAAATGAAAATGGACTTAGTATTTCTGTTCAGCTTATATGCAAAGCTTATGATGAGCAAACTTTATTAGATGGTGCTTTGAGCTTGGAAGAAATTATCAAAAACAAATAAAGGAAAAATTATGAAAATCATAAAACGCGCTTTGACTTTTGAAGATGTTTTACTAGTCCCTCAATATTCTGAGGTTTTACCTAAAGAAGTAGATATTAAAACAAGACTTACAAAACATATCACCTTAAATATGCCTTTGATTTCAGCTGCTATGGATACAGTTACTGAACATAGAGCAGCTATTATGATGGCAAGGCTTGGTGGCATAGGGGTAATCCATAAAAATATGGACATAGCTTCACAAGTTAGAGAGATAAAAAGAGTTAAAAAAAGTGAAAGTGGCGTGATTATGGATCCTATTTATATAGGGCCTAAAGCAAGTGTTAAAGAAGCGCTAGAACTCATGGCTGAATATAGAATTTCAGGCGTTCCTGTGGTAGATGAGAATAAAATTTTAATAGGAATTTTAACTAATCGCGATTTAAGATTTGAAACTAACTTTGATAATTTAGTAGAAAATGTAATGACAAAAATGCCTTTAATCACTGCTAAAAAAGGCTCTACTTTAGATGATGCAGAAAGGATTTTCTCTACTAATAAAGTAGAAAAACTTCCAATCGTAGATGAAAATAATCGCTTAGAAGGTTTAATCACTATAAAAGATTTGAAAAAACGCAAAGAATATCCAAATTCAAATAAAGACGCCTATGGAAGATTAAGAGTGGCTGCAGCCGTGGGTGTGGGTCAGCTTGATCGCGTAAAGGCTTTAGTAGAAGCTGAAGTTGATGTTATAGTAATGGATAGTGCGCATGGGCATTCTAAAGGGATTATTGATACATTAAAAGCAATTAAGGCTGAATTTAATGTAGATGTGATAGTAGGAAATGTTGCAAGTGCTAAAGCAGTTAAAGATCTATGTGAAGCAGGTGCAGACGCTGTTAAGATAGGTATAGGACCTGGTAGTATTTGTACCACTCGTATTGTTTCGGGTGTGGGTGTACCTCAAATTTCAGCTATAGATGAATGCGCAATAGAAGCGAGTAAATACAGCGTGCCAGTAATCGCTGATGGGGGTATAAAATACTCAGGCGATATTGCAAAAGCTATCGCAGCAGGAGCAAGTAGTGTGATGATAGGTTCACTTTTGGCAGGAACTGATGAGAGTCCAGGTGAGTTATTTACTTATCAAGGAAGACAATATAAGAGTTATCGTGGCATGGGAAGCTTAGGTGCTATGCAAAAAGGTAGTTCAGATAGATATTTCCAAGAAGGTACAGCTCAAGATAAACTTGTACCTGAAGGTATTGAAGGTAGGGTGCCTTATGTAGGAAGTATAAAAAGTGTAGTACATCAACTTTTAGGTGGGCTTAGATCTTCTATGGGTTATGTAGGTGCAGTAGATATCAAAGCTTTCCAAGAAAGAGCTGAATTTGTAGAAATCACCGCAGCAGGATTAAAAGAAAGCCATGTGCATGATGTAACTATCACTGCTGAAGCACCAAATTATAAGGTGAGTAATTAATGGAATTTGAAGATCATATCAAACAAGCTGAGCTTTCTTTGGAGAAACTTAATGATAAAGATTTGGACCTTAAAACTTGCGTAGAAATTTATAAAGAAGGTTTAAAAAGTATCAAGCAAGCAAGAACTATGCTTGAAAATGCTAAATTAGAAATCGAGCAAGTAGATGAGTAGTGTTGTAGCTTTACAATTTCCCACTTTGGCTTTGAGTGAATCAAGGCTTGATTATTATCTAAAAGCTGCTAAGGAAAGTGGTGCGAATTTGGTGGTTTTGGGCGAGTATGTTTTAAATAGCTTTTTTAGTGAGCTAAAAACTATGCCAAAAAGTATGATCAAAGAACAAAGTCAAAGTAAAAAAGCAAGCTTGATAAAACTTGCTAAAAAATATGATTTAAATATTATTGCACCTTTCATAAGTGTTGAAAATGATGGTTTAAAAAAACTATGCTTAAAAGTAGGTCCACAAAATGTAAAAGTGTATGAGCAACAAATTTTAATGCCTTATGCACACTGGAATGAAGAAAAATTTTTTAACAATAAAAAAGCTGATAAGCTTAAACTTTTTACTTTCACACATGAGGGCTTAAAATGTGCTTTGCTTTTTGGCTTTGAGGCACATTTTGATATCTTTTGGCAAATGATCATGAAAAAAAAGATAGACTTAGTCATCATTCCCACAGCTAGCACCTTTGAAAGTAATCAAAGATGGCTAGAACTTTTAAAAACAAGAGCCTTTTTAAACTCAACAAGCATTTTAAGGGTTAATCGTATAGGTAATTTAAAGCAAGAAAATGAGTGGAAATTTTATGGAGATAGCTTTTTTATTAATGCTTTTGGCGAAGTGCAAGAGCAACTTGGCGATCAAGAAGAAATGCTTGTAGTGGAAGTTAGTAAGGCAAATGAAGCTAGAAATTTATGGGGTTTTGATAAGCTTATAAAAAATTACGAAGAATAATTTATATTTTAAAACACAAATTATACTTTTAATATAAAGTATAATTTGTTAGAATTAACAATTTAATATAGTAAATTTGGATTTAACTATTTTGTTTATTAACTATAAGCCAAAGAATTGGAAATCCTATTATTCCAATTGGCAAGGCAAGCATAAATAATAAAAATTTTATAACTATTTTTGCAATGATTAAAAAAAGAGCATTAATAAAAAATACATTATCTCCAAGCAGTATGTTTTTTAGTTCTTCCCATGCAAAACATGCAAAAGGAAATAATAAATTCCTAACATAATAAAAAATGAAATGCTGCTAGATAGTGGAGTGGTAAAATAAAAAAACACATGCTGCAAACACATAATGTCTTATAAGCCACACTAGATTTATAGTGCTAAAAACTTTTAGTGGATTGATCAAATTTTACTCCTTATTTATTTATAAAATATTTTGCAATTTTATTTTTTTAAATTAATTTAAACTTAATATTTTTATTTTAATATTGTTATATTAATACTAAATTAAATATAAAGTAGTTTTAGTATTAATAATTTATATAAGATTGTGTAAATATTTTGATGTGGTTATGTGATTTATATCAGGATAAAATAAATACTCATTAAAAAGTTTATATTTTATTTTTAGTAAACAAATGATAGAATTTTGCCTTAAAATTTCAAAAAATTTGAGGCAAGAATGCAAAAAATTCATTTTATAGGTATAGGTGGTATTGGAATTTCAGCTTTGGCGAGATTTTTAAAAGAACAAGACTTTAAGATTAGTGGTTCTGATATCAAAGAAAGTAAAATCACAAAAGAATTAGAAAAAGAAGGTATAAATATAAAAATTCCTCATCATAAAGACAATGTCAAAGATGTGGATTTAGTGGTGTATTCAGCTGCTATCAAAGAAGATAATGAGGAATTAATCAGCGCAAAAAAACAAAACATTACAACGCTTTCAAGAAAAGAAGTCCTGCCTATGATTTTAAAAGACAAAAGAGTTTTTGCGGTTGCGGGAGCCCATGGTAAAAGCACGACTTCAAGCATTTTAGCAAGCTTGATAGAAGCTTCTGTTATTATTGGTGCAGTGCTAAAAGAAAGTGGTACCAATATGCTTTATAAAGAAAGCGAAAATCTCATTTTTGAAGCTGATGAGAGTGACAGTTCTTTTTTGAACTCAAATCCTTATTTAGCTATAGTGACTAATGTTGAAGCAGAACATTTAGATCATTATGGAAACGATCTTTCAAAATTATACAAAGCTTATGAAGACTTTTTGCGTTTGTCTAAAATTCAAGTGATTAATGCTGAAGATGAGTTTTTGTCAAGTTTAAATTTAAATAATGCAAAAAAGCTTTACCCAAGCAAAGATATCACAAATATTTATATGAAAGTGGAAAATTTTAAGCCAAAAACCTATTTTACGCTTAAAGATTTAGGCGAATTTAGCGTTTTTGGTATGGGTGAGCATGTGGCGATGGACGCTGCTTTGGCTATTTTGGCTGCGAGTGAATTTATAAATATAGAAGAGCTAAAAACTAAGCTTTTAAAATATCAAGGGATTAAAAAAAGATTTGATATTTTATTTGCAAATGAAAATATGGCTTTGATTGATGATTATGGGCACCATCCAACAGAAATCAAAACAACACTTAAAGCAGCAAATGAGTATGCAAGGCTAGCTGGATATAAAAAAATCATAGCTATTTTTGAGCCTCATCGTTATACGCGTTTAAGTGCAAATATAGAGTATTTTAGCGAGGTTTTAGCAAATGTTGATGAGCTTTATATTTTACCTGTGTATGCAGCAGGGGAAGCTAAAATAGATATTAATATGCAAAAATACTTTCCAAAAGCTAAATTTATAAAAGAAATTAAAAGAGAAGAAAATGCTATTTATCTTGATGATGAGTTGATTGAAAATGGCTTGGTAATTGGTTTTGGTGCAGGAGATATAAGCACAAAGCTTAGGGGTAAGTATGTTTAAGATTTTTTTATATGTCTTAGCTTTTTTTGCGATTTTACTTTTTTTCATTTTTTTGCGTAAAAAAATAGGCAAGATTAGTAATTATCTTTTGATTTTAGTGTTGATTTTGATGATTGCCTTTGCGATTAAATTTGAGTTAAGTGCCACAAGAAGTGGGGTTTTGAAAAAAGAAACACTCAATGCATTTTTACAAGGACAAAGTCTAATTTGCAAAGATGTTAATGTCACTAAAGAGTATTTTAACTTTGAGCATGGAACGCAAAGTTTTATTTCAAATGGTAAAAATAAACAATTTAAAGCCTATGTTTTTGATATAAAAGATTGCAAGGTAGATAAATAATGCAAGAGCAATTTTTTAAAAAGTTAGATTTAGATGGCTATATAGAAGACTTTAGGGGACTTTTTGCAAGAGATAAAGAAATTTTTTTACAAGGTGATAGCAAGCTTCATTATAAAAGAATCAATGAGCTTTCACTGATTGATTTTAATCCTCCACCTATGATAGAAGAGCTAAATAGTGCTTTAACTCATCTTAGCAAGCAAGGAATTTTACATTTAAGTCAAAGCTTTGAATTTATTAAAATCTGTATGTATTTTAGATACTTAAAGGGTTTAAAATTTGAAGAAAGTTTAAAAGAATGGCTTTTAAAAATAGAAATTCCACAGGCTATTTTAGAGCTTTTTGAGTATTTTGATGAAAAGGGTGAGATTAAAGAAAGTGTTGATGAAAGACTTGTTAATCTAAATTTAGCTCTAAAGATAAAAAAAGAAAGTTTGGTAGCTGAGTTTAAAAAACTCACCTATACTAAAAATCTTAGTGCATATTTGATCGATACGCAAATCCATCTTATCAATGGTATGGAGGCCTTGCTTTTACGCGGTGGGTTTAATCATGTCTTAAAAGCAAAAATCATAGGTAGAAGTAGTGGCGGTGGATTTTATGTGGTGCCTTTAAGCGTAGAAAAAATCCAAAGTCAAATAGATGAAATCAAAGATGCTAAAGAAGAAATTTTTTATGAGTATGCTAAAAAAATCAGCTTGATTTTTTATAAAAATTTGATGTTTTTGAAATTTATCAATAATGCTTTTGATTTATTTGATCATTATAGCGCTAGAGTTTTGATGGCTAAAAAACATGATTATGAGTTTGTTTTAGCTGATAGTTCTAATAATTTAAGTTTATATAACTTCGCACATCCGGCTTTAAAAAATGCAAAAAGTGTTAATATAGAGTTTAATAAAAAAGTTTTAATCATCACGGGTGTAAATGCAGGTGGTAAGTCTATGCTTTTAAAAGGAATTTTAAGTGCAGCTTTACTTGCAAAGCATTTACTTCCTATGAAAATTAACGCACAAAAAAGCCAAATAGGGAATTTCAAAGAATTTGATGCGATTTTAGAAGATCCACAAAATGTAAAAAATGATATTTCTACTTTTGCAGGAAGGATGTTGCATTTTTCTAAGCTTTTAGGTAAGAAAAATGTTTTATTAGGGGTTGATGAGATAGAGCTTGGAACAGATTTTGAAGAAGCTGCGTGTTTATATACTGAGCTTATTTCTAAGCTTTTAGAACAAGATAATAAAATCATCATCACAACCCACCATAAACGCCTTGCTATGCTTTTGGCTAAAAATTCACAAGTAGAACTTATCGCTGCTTTGTATGATGAGGAATTATCACGTCCAAAATATGAGTTTTTAAAAGGCACTATAGGTAAATCTTATGCATTTGAAACGGCTTTAAGATATGGCATAAGTGCAAATTTAGTGCAAAATGCTAAAAAGCTTTATGGAGAAGATAAAGAAAATTTAGAAGAAATGGTAAGTAAAAATATCAATCTTGAACTTTCTTTACGCAAGAAAAATGAAGAGCTTGAAAAAAAAGAAGTCAAAGTAGATGAAATTTTACTTTTACTTAAAGATCAAAAAGAAAAAAATGAGCAAGAATTTAAAAAGCTTGTTTCTAATTTAGAATTTAAATACCACAAAGCCATAGAAGAAGCTAAAAAAACGATAAATCTAAAAGATATTAAAGAAAAACAAAGAAGTTTAAACAAAGCTAATGAACTTAAAAAAAGCATTGTTTTACCAAGTATGGAGCAAAATGAAGAACTTAGAGTTGGGGATTTTGTAAAATATGAAAAAATCAAAGGTAAAATCACAGCTATTTCAAAAAATGACGCGATGATTCAAAGTGATGGTTTGAGTTTGCGTGTGCCATTAAAGCTTCTTAAAAAAAGCAATCAAAACCCTACACAAAAGGTAAAACCAAGTGTCAATATAACCCGTCCAAGTGCTTTAAATATGACTTTAGATTTACACGGCTTAAGAAGTGATGAGGCGCTTGAAAGATTAGATAAATTTATCTCTGATGCTTTGATAGTGGGTTTTGATGAGGTGATAGTTTATCATGGTATAGGCACAGGAAAACTAGCTTTTGCGGTAAAAGAGTTTTTAAAAGCCCACAAAAGTGTAAAAAGCTTTAATGATGCTCCGATTAATCAAGGTGGTTTTGGTGCTAAGGTGGTTAAATTATAATTTATTAATCCTATCTTGATCACTATCACCTTTAAAAAATGCATAGTTTTTATTATTACATTTATATGCAAAATAGATATCTTGATTTTCTTTAATAAAAGGTTCAAAATAATTTGTAATCACTTCTTTATTTTTTTCTATAAATCCCATATTTGTAATTTTTGAAAAATCGTTAATATAGCAAAGAAAATCAATATATTCATAATCATTTTGTATTAAAAATTCTTGAAAAAGACTATAAATATTTTCTGTAAAATTACCTATAAAATCAACTATTCTAATGCATTTTGCTTGAAGTATTTTTACTTCTCTTGTAACAAAAATACATTTTAGTGTAGATTTTTCAAATATTCCCAAAAATTGATATTTGTAAAAAGGGTTGTTGTAGTATCTGTTTATAAAGTATTTTTTGGATTTATAAGGTATAAAATTAAATTTAATATTTGATTTTATGAATTCTTCTGCATTTAAAATTTTATATGTAAAATTAATATTTTTTAAGTTACATATCGATGGAGAATTTGCAAAATCAGCCATATAAAAAATATTTTTTTTATCATTTTTAATATAAAAATGCTTAAGTGGTTCTATTTTATCATATAAAAAAAGTTTATAATATTTTATACCATACTCTGATAATCCAGCATTTCCAATTGATTTTGGTGTTAAAGTTTTTAGTAGAAATTTAATTAATACTAATCCAAATGTAGGTTTAATGCTTTTCCAAATTCCAAACCATAAATCTTTGTTGGCTTCGAGTTTATCATCATATTGACTAAGTAAGGTAAAGCCTAATATAGATTGAATAATATTATCTTCTAATCCCAAAACAATATTATACCTTTGGTTGTATTTATCTAAATACTGAAAATCAAGCGCTTCTTTATTATAGGCAAATACATGATTTTTATTCCAATGATTTTTTATAAATTCCATTATTTTGTTTGCTTCTTCTAATTTTGCAAAACGGATTTCAACCATAGTTAGCCTTTCCATATATAAACTCATTGCAATCATACCTATGAAGAGCAAAAGGATTATTGATTAAGTCTTTGTAGTTAATATCTTTTGAAGGTATGGAGCTAAAAGCAAAATCAAAATTATATTTTTTAAGCCATCTTTTTGCATAAGAGGTGCTTTCTCCATAGGGATAAGAAAATATTTGTATTGGTGGTTTTATAAAAGAGTTTAAAAAATTTATAGAGGATTTTAGCTCATATTTTTGGTTATATATGTTCAATGTTTTAAAGCTTAAATGGGTAAAGCTATGGCTAGCTATCAACATACCATTATCACTCATTGTTTTCAATTCATTTTTACTTAAATATAAATTATCAAAAATTTCATCATCATTCCAAAAATTTGTAATAACTTGATCTAAAATTTTTTCTTTATATTCTGGTTTTATAAAATAATTAAATAAGAGTTTAAAGTCTTTTGTACTTTTATCATCATCCAATTCTTGATAATAGTTTTTAAAAAGTTTTAAAGAAGATCTTTTTAACATGCTTGGTTTTATAATATTATAGGCAGTGTTTAATAAAATCCCCCCCCCATTTTTCCAAGTAAATAATGTATTCTATGAACATCTAGTGCTTTTTTCTGTTTAAATATACGAGTAGGAACAAAAAATATACCAAAAAGCTTTCTTTTTGTAAGTTCGTTAAAGACATAATTATAATGATCTTTAAGTCCATCATCAAAGGTTAATAGAATTTTGTTTTTTAATTTATTACAAAATAATGGATTTTCTTTTAAAAATAAAAATTCTTCAAGGTTTACAAATCCAAATTCTTTTTCAAAAAAATCTAATTGTTTTTTAAAATTTTCAATATGTAAATATCTAAAATTAGGTAATTTTTTTACTTTTTCTCTTATGTAGTGATACATTATTATTTTCATAATTATCCTTTTTGGATATTATATCAAAGCTATCTTTAAAAAATAAAACTTAAATTTAATATTTTTTTGTTACTCTTTTAAACAAGGTTTAATAATGAAACAAGTGATGATTTTAAGCGGGGCAGGCTTGTCTGCTCCAAGTGGTATAAAGACTTTTAGAGCTAGTGGTGGGCTTTGGGAAGAGCATGATGTGATGGAAGTTTGCTCAGCAACTGGCTTTAGAAAAAATCCTAAAAAAGTTTTGGAATTTTATAATAAAAGAAGAAAAGAGTTAGCTAGTGTTAAGCCAAATCACGCACATGAAATCATCACTTTATTAAAACAAAAATTTCCAAAACAAATTAGCATTTTAACGCAAAATATAGATGATTTATTAGAGCGAGCAGGTTGTGAAGAAGTGGTGCATTTGCATGGTTTTTTACCTGAGCTTTGGTGTTTAGAGTGTGAAAATATTTTTAACATAGGCTATGAAAGTAGTGATGATAAAATTTGTCCTAAATGTCAAAGCAAAAGTATAAGACACAATATCGTGATGTTTGAAGAAATGGCGCCAAATTATAAAATTTTATATGAAAAATTACAAAATTGCGATTTATTTGTATGTATAGGCACAAGTGGGCAGGTTTTACCCGTGGGAGAGTATGCAAGAGTATGTAAGCAAAGTATATTAAACAATCTTGATGAGGATAAATATTTAGAAAGTAATTTTACTAAAGTTTATATAGAAGATGTTTGCACAGCCATTGATAAAATCAAAACCGATATAGAAAATTTCTTGGAAGCAAAATGTTAGAAATAATCTTACAAGGCATAGTTTTAGGTATGGGTGTGTCTGTGCCTTTTGGACCTGTAAATATTTTGATCTTAAATACTGCTTTGTCTTCTTTTAAAAATGCTTTTTGCGTTGGGCTCGGTGCTTTAAGTGCTGATATACTTTTTTTGATTTTGATTAATCTTGGGCTTTTAAGCTTTGCAAATAATGAATTTTTTTATAAAATACTAGCGGTTTTTGGCTTTTTCTTTTTGAGTTTTATGGTATTTTTAATGCTAAGAAAAACAAGAAAAGTCGATCTTAACAAGGTAAATAAAACACATCCTTTAAAAGGTTTTAGCAAAGGATTTTTCTTAAATGTTACAAATCCTTATGTTATAGGCTTTTGGGTGAGTGTAGCAGGGCTTAGCATGCAGAGTAAAAACTCTTTTGCCTTGCTTTTTGGTTTGGTTGGTTTTATTGTGTTTTGGATTTTTACTCTATCGTTTTTTGTGTCTAAATTCAAAGCACTTGTAAAAAACAAACATATATTTTACATTAATCTTTTTTCAGCATTTATTTTAGAGTATTTTGCTCTTTCTATGCTGTATAAAGCTTTTATAGGATAGAACATGCAAGTAGTTGAAATTTTTAAAGAATTGAGCAAATTTAAATCCATCACCCCAGATGATGATGGAGCATTAAATTATATTGCAGTGGAGTTAAGTGATTTTGAAGCTTTTTTTATAGAAAAAGAAGGTGTGAAAAATCTTTTGCTGACTAAAAAATTTAGTGATGATGGCGAGCATTTAGCTTTTGGTGGGCATGTAGATGTAGTGCCTGCAGGAGAGGGTTGGAGCAGTGATCCTTTTGAGCCTTTAGAAAAAGATGGGTTTATTTATGTAAGAGGTGCACAAGATATGAAAAGTGGCGTGGCTGCTTTTATGTGTGCAGTTAAGGAGGTAGAAAATTTCAAAGGAAGAATTTCACTGATTTTAACAAGCGATGAAGAAGGCGAGGCTAAATTTGGCACGCTTGAAGTGCTTAAATTTATGCAAGAAAAAGATATGCTACCTGATTTTGCTGTGGTTGCTGAGCCAACTTGTGATAAAAAATTTGGAGATAGTATTAAAATAGGGCGTCGTGGTTCTATCAATGCAAAATTGCTTATCAAAGGCAAACAAGGCCATGTAGCATACCCGCAAAAATGCATTAATCCTGTGCATAATTTTGCTTTTGCTTTGAAATTTTTAGCAGGTTTTGATCTTGATCCAGGCGATGAGGTATTTGCACCATCTAAAATCGTTATTACTGATATACGCGGTGGTATGGAAGTGTGCAATGTAACCCCAAATGATTTAAAATTGATGTTTAATGTAAGAAATTCTCCACAAACTAGCTTAGAAGATGTAAAAGCTTATGTAGAAAAGACTTGTGAAGGACTTGATTATGAGTTGAGCATAAATCAAAGTTCAAATCCTTTTTTAACACAAAGTGATTCTAAAATCGTACAAAAGCTAAATGAGAGTGTGCAAAAAATCACTCAAGTGGTGCCAGAACTTAACACCAAAGGTGGTACAAGCGATGCAAGATATTTTGCTGAGTTTGGTGTGAAAGTAGTAGAATTTGGCGTGTGCAATGATAGAATTCATGCAATTGATGAAAGAGTGAGTATAGAAGAGCTTGAAAAATTGTATTTAGTTTTTAAAGATTTATTAGAGAATTTTAACTAGGAAAAGCATGGATGTAATAGGAATTTAGAGTAGCCTCTCATTTAAGAGTACCTTGCAGCTACCGGCAAGTTAGCCCTCTAAACTTCTAAAATTATATCATTAATTTTTTAAAATGGAGTTAATAGGAAGTAAAATGTCTTTTGAGCTTGATGTAAGTAGCTATGAAAAAATAGAAAAGCTATTTATCAATTTTAAATTTAGAATGATAAAAGGGATTAATGTTTTGCATTTTGGATATTTGTGGGGAGCTTGCAAAGAAGCACAAAAGATTTTAGAAAAAAATCAAAAATGTGAAGATTTGTTTGAGCTAATTATGAAAATTTATTCCAAAAGACGCAAAAATCATCAAGCAAATTTTTTACTTTTACAATGTTATGAAAATGCTCTAAGAAGTACTTTAGCAGTAAAAATAGCAAATTTGTATAATAAGTTAGATGATGATTGGTTTAAATCTAGCGAAGAGGTTTTTAATCCTGCTTTAAAAAGTCTTTTAAAAAAAGTTAAAAAGAGATGTCAAAAAATAGATGAATATAATAGCACTTGGCAAATTTTTGATGATTTTTGTCTGATTGATTTAGAAGAGATATTAATAGATCATTGGAGTGAATTTGCTTATATATTTAAAGATAAAAAAATATATAAAAATCAAGTCTTACCAAGTTTTGGCACCAAAGAACATCTTAAAACAAAACTAAGCCAAATAAGAAAAGCTAGAAATGAAACCTATCATAATAAACCTACAAAAATAAAATTTAAAAAAGATTTGGAAATTTTACTTTTGAGATTTGGTTATAATTTAGAAGATGCTATTGATATTGGAGAGATAAAAGAAGCTATTATTTTAAGATTTAATTATAATAATGTAAGTGAGTAAGTATTTTAAGTAAAATAAATAAAGGTTTTAAATGATTATCAATGGGCAAAAGTTTGAGTTAAAAGAGCTTAAATTCATGGACTATGTTCAAGAAAAGCAATTAAAAATAGAATTTATCGCTTTAGAATTAAACGGAGAAATTATCCCAAGGGATAAATTTGAAAATTTGATTTTAAAAGAAAATGATAAAGTAGAGATTGTTACTTTTGTAGGTGGTGGTTGATGAAAATTAAATTTAATGGTAGCGTGATAGACACGCATTTTAAAAATACTTTGGATTTTTTTCAAAGTGTGAGTAAAAATGAAAATGATGTATGGATAGTCAATGGTTTTGCGACAAAAGAAAGTTTGGAACTAAAAGAAAATGATGAGCTTTTTTGTATAGAAAAAAATACTTTACCCCCATATGAAGCTCTTGATGCGATGATGAGGGCAAGACATACTCCAAAGCTTCATGATAAACTTAAAAAGGCAAGTGTGGCAGTGTGTGGGCTTGGTGGACTTGGATCGCATATAGCTATAAATTTAGCAAGAAGTGGGGTTGGTAGGCTTCATTTGATTGATTTTGATGTGGTGGAGCCAAGCAATCTTAACCGCCAAGCTTATATGGTGGAAGATTTGGGTAAATTTAAGGCTGAAGCTTTAAAAGATCAAATCGCTAAAATTAATCCTTTTATAGAAGTATTTGCACAAGTTTTAAAAATAGAAAAAGAAAATATAGCCAAACTTTTTACAAATGATGATATAGTTTGTGAAGCCTTTGATAGTGCAAAATATAAAGCGCTTTTAGCGCAAAATTTTCATCAACACTATCCTCAAAAAACATTAATTTGTGCTTCCGGCTTAGCAGGATATGGCGATAGCAACAGCATACAAACAAGAAAAATTGCAAAAAACTTTTATGTTTGTGGTGATTTAAAAAACGAGGCAAAAGTAGGTAATGGACTTATGGCACCGCGTGTAAATATTTGTGCAGGACATCAAGCAAATTTAGTTCTAGAACTTTTAGCGAGCGAGTAATGGAAAAATTAAAAATAGGAAAATATGAGTTTAATTCCAGGTTTATTCTAGGTTCTGGGAAATTTTCTTTTGAGCTTATAAAATCAGCCATTGAAGAAGCAAAAGTTGAGATTATCACCTTAGCTTTGCGTAGGGTAAATGATAAAGGTATAGAAAATATACTTGATTTTATCCCAAAGCATATTAAGCTTTTACCAAATACTTCAGGTGCAAGAAATGCTAATGAGGCATTGCGTATAGCAAGACTTGCAAGAGAGCTTGGTTGTGGAGATATGATTAAGGTTGAAGTAATTAGCGATAGTAAATATTTATTACCGGATAATTATGAAAGTATAAAAGCAGTAGAACTTTTAGCAAATGAGGGTTTTACACCTTTAGTTTATATGTATCCTGATTTATATGCAGCACGTGCTATGGCTAATGCAGGAGCTGCTGCTATAATGCCTCTTGGAGCTCCTATAGGAAGCAATAAAGGCTTAAAAACTAAAGAATTTATACAAATTTTACTTAATGAAATTAGCTTACCTATTATAGTAGATGCAGGTATAGGAAATCCAGCACAAGCTTGTGAAGCCATGCAAATGGGAGTAAGTGCAGTGATGGCAAATACCGCCATAGCTCAAGCTAAAGATGTAGCAAAAATGGCAAAGGCTTTTGCGTTAGCTATAGAAGCAGGATATAATGCGTATTTAGCAGGCATAGCAAATGAAAGCACGCCAAGTGCAAGCTCGCCTTTGAGTGGTTTTTTAAGAGATTAAAATGCAAAAATATCCTCATATGCAAAGTATTGAAAGTGAGATTTTAACTAAGGTTTTAAAAGAAGTTGAAAATTTTGATGAAAGTAAATTTAGCGCTTTTGATGTAAAACAAGCTTTAGTTAAAGATTATCTTAACATAGAAGATTTGAAAGCTTTGCTTTCAAGCGCAGCGGAAGATTTTATAGAAGATTTAGCACAAAAATCAAGCAAGATTACTCAAAAATATTTTGGAAATTCCATTTTGCTTTTTACGCCTTTATATCTTTCTAATTTTTGCAATAGCAAATGTACTTATTGTGGATTTCAAAAAGGAAATAATATTAAAAGAGCTAAGCTAAACGAGGCTGAAATTCACAAAGAAATGCAAGAGATTAAAAAAAGTGGCTTGGAAGAAATTTTACTCTTAACAGGTGAGGGCAGGGAATATGCTAGCGTAGAATATCTTGCCAAAGCTTGTGAGATAGCAAAAGAGTATTTTAAGGTCGTGGGAATTGAAGTTTATCCTATGAATGTAGATGAGTATGCATTGCTTCATGAAAAGGGTTGTGAATATGTAAGTGTTTATCAAGAAACTTATAATCAAAAAACTTATTCTAAAATTCATATTGAAGGTGAAAAAAGTGTATTTGAGTATCGTTTTCATGCACAAGAGCGAGCGTTAAAAGCAGGTATGAGAGGGGTTGCTTTTGGAGCTTTACTTGGCGTGGATGATTTTAGAAAGGATGCTTTTGCTACGGCTTTACATGCGTATTTTTTACAGCAAAAATACCCTCATGCTGAAATAGCTTTATCTATCCCTAGATTAAGACCTATTATCAATAATAAAAAAATTCATCCAAAAGATGTAAGTGAAACAAGGCTTTTGCAGGTTTTATGTGCTTATAGATTATTTTTACCTTTTGCAAGTATTACGATTTCTACGCGTGAAAGAGCAGGATTTAGAGACAGGGTTATTAAACTTGGAGCTACTAAAATGAGTGCAGGTGTAAGCGTGGGGGTAGGTGAGCACCAAGGTGATAAAAAAGGTGATGATCAGTTTCAAATTAGTGATATGCGTAGTGTTGATGAGGTTTTAGCTATGTTAAAAAATGCAAATTTACAAGCTATAATGAGCGATAGTATTTATGTGGGATAAAAAAATCATTGCTATTAGCGATAGTCAAAATACCCAAGGAGATTTTTTAAATTTTATTGAAAAACTAAGTCAAAGTAGTATTGATGCTTTAGTGCTTAGAGAAAAACATTTGGATGAGTTAGAATATACTAAATTAGCCAAGGAAGTATTAAAAATTTTTAATAAAACTCAAAAAATTTGCTTTTTGCATTATCATTATGAAGCTTGTTTAAAATTAAATCATCAATTTTTTCATGCTCCCTTAATAATTTTACAAAATTACCCACAAAGTTATAAAAAATTTGAGCTTTTGGGTACTTCTATCCATTCTAAAGAAGAATTAGATTTAGCTTATAAGTTTAAAGTAAATCATGCTTTTTTTGGGCATGTATTTGAAAGCTCATGTAAGGCTGATTTAACACCAAAGGGTATAAAAAATTTAAAAGATTTGTTAGAAGTTTCAAAAATACCCATTTATGCCATAGGTGGGATAAATATCCAAACTATAAATCACTTAAAAGATTTAAATTTAGCAGGCGTATGTATAAGAGAAGCTTTGTATAAAAGTAAAGATGTAAAAAACTATGTTTTAAAGTGTAAAGATCTTTTAGTCCAAAAGGACTAAAAGATTATAGCCAGAAAAAGTATGCAATTACTGCAAGCGCGATTGAGCAAAAGATATTTAATATAATCCCAACTTTTACCATTTCTTGTTGTTTAATATGTCCTGTACCAAAAACTATAGCATTTGGTGGTGTAGCAACTGGTAGCATGAAAGCACAAGAAGCACCAATAGCAATGATTAAAGCAAGTCCTAAAGCAGGAACACCTAAAGTATCTGCTATAGAGATAAATAAAGGCACAAGTAAGGCTGCTGAAGCAGTATTTGAAGTAAATTCAGTTAAAAATACTATAAAAAATGCCACAATTAAACCTATAATAAATAAATGTCCATTTTCTATAAATGAAATGATAGTATCAGCCATTACTTTACTAGCGCCAGAATCTCTTAATACTACACTTAGAGTGATGCCTCCACCAAAGAGCATTAATACACCCCAATCGGTATTTTTTTGTATATTTTTCCAATCAATTACTTTAAAAGCACATACTAAAACAGCAGCCAATAAAGCAATAATTGCATCAAGATTTGCTATTTTGTGTCCAAAAATACTTGTGATGATAGGACTGATATTACCACTAAAAATCCAAGATAGTGCAACGACTAAAAAGATTATTAAAGTGATGATTCTAGGTCTTGTAAGTTCTATATTTTCAGTATGTAAATCAACTTGTAGATTAAATTTAGGTTTAAACATAAAGTATAAAATTAAAATCATTGCAGGTAGGAAAATTAAAACAATAGGAATTCCGTATTTTAACCATTGTGCAAAAGTAATGTGTAATTGAGTGGCAACGATTGCATTTGGTGGAGTTCCTACTATGGTGCCTATACCACCTATACTCGCACTAAAAGCTATGCCTAAAAGGATGAAAACATAAGTATTTCTATCTTTTTGCGGATCAAGTGAAGCTAACATACCTATAGCAAGCGGAAGCATCATAGCTGCTGTTGCGGTATTACTCATCCACATAGATAAAAACGCAGTGGTAATAAAAATATACAAACTAGAAAGGCCTAAATGCCCTTTTGCTAATGTTAAAATTTTATGTGCAATAAGTTTGTCTAATTTTTGATGATGCATAGCTGCGGCCAAAGCAAAACCACCAAAAAATAAAAAGATATTAGAATCAGCAAAACCTGTTAAAGCTTTAGCGGTGGGTAGTAATCCCAAAATAGCAGCTAAAACAGGTACTAAAATAGCTGTAATAGTAACATGCAAAGCCTCGCTAAGCCATAAAACGGCAATAAAAATTAACAAAGATAAACCTTGGTTTACTTTAGTTTCACCAAAAGGGGAAAAATAAAGCAAAGCGATAAATAACACTAAATCAGCAACGACTATAAGTGTTTTTGTATTTGAACTCATTTAACAACTCCTTTAAAATATTGCAGTTTTGTAACATATTCTAAATGAATTTTCTTTTAAATATCAATTTTTGTATAAAATTTTTTCAATAAAATTATTCTTGTGTGAAAAAAAGTAAGTTTTAGTAAAATTTATTTGTTTTTGGTATAATTTTTGCTAATTAAAAATCATAAAATAATAAAGATGATTCTAAGGAAAAAAGATGTTAAAAAAAGTATTTGTATTTGTTTTAGCTTTATTTTTTAGTGCATGTGCTGTAAATTCTAAAAATCAAAGTGTTGCAAAAGTTAATGAGCTTATAAAAATTCAAGCACAATGTTATAATCCTTCTGATTCTAAAGCATATGAAGCAAAAATTAAAGGCCTTGTGTATATTAGTGATGTGGGACTTAAGTATTGCACAAATAAAAGAACAATTGATAAAAGTGCTTCCTTAAAAAAAGTTTATATTCATAGGGTATATGATTTAAATGAGAATTTAAAATATTCTTCTTCTAATGGAAGTAATTATTACATCAATGAAAATTTCAACTATTATTTTTATGTGTTTTTAAAAGAAGAATTAGAAAATAGAGGTATAGTTGTAGTAGAAGATACACAAGATTCTCCTTATGTTTTAAGAGTAGATTTAAGTTTTAATGATTTTTATTCTAAATTTGATTCTAATTCTTTATTTTCAATTATTGCTAGTCAATTGACACTAAAAGATATTAATACCAATAAAACTATTAATATTAAAACCAAACAAGAAGTTAAAGGTTTTTATAATATCAAAGATCTACCTTTTTTCACTCAGCTTCTTATAAAACAAGTGGCTAATAAATCTGCAGATATTATCAGCTCTTTGTGAGGTGTTTTAATTGCCATGGATTTTCCTTTGCGAGTTTTTGTTCAGCTTGCAAGGAAGAGCTTTTAGAATATTCTTTAGGTATAAGAGAACTTGAGGGAAATTTTAAAGTTTATTGTTTTTATCAATATGAGCAAATTAAGCATTTGATTTATTTTAAACACAAATTTCAAGGCTATTTTGTTTTAAATGCTTTAGCAAAATTGAGTTTTGCTAAATTTGAGGATTTTTTTCAACCATCTTGTAAAATTAATGCTATAGCTTTAGATGATAAAACATATAAAAATTACTCTCATACTGCTATTTTAACTAAATACTTAAATACTAAATTTATAAAACCTATGTATCACACCTTGCAAGCTAGTTCAGAATTTAAATATAGTGGTAAAAGTTTGAAATTTCGTAAAGATAATAAAAGATCTTATAAGCTTTTAAAGCGTCCAAAATATCCTGTAATTTTAGTAGATGATGTGATAACTACTGGATTAAGTTTATTAGAGGCAAAAGAGCTTTTAGAAAAAAATAATATTGAAGTGCTTTTTGCTTTAGTTTTGGCTAATGCAAAATTTGATACAATATAGGCATTAATTTTAAGGATTTTTATGGAAAATATTTTTACTAAAGATTCAGATATTGAAAATATAGATATAGAAAGTTCTATAAAAAGTAGTTATTTAGATTATTCTATGAGTGTTATTATAGGCCGTGCCTTGCCTGATGCTAGAGATGGGCTTAAACCTGTTCATAGAAGAATTTTATATGCTATGAATGATTTAGGTGTTGGAAGTCGTAGTGCATACAAAAAATCAGCGCGTATAGTGGGTGATGTAATCGGTAAATATCATCCACACGGTGATACAGCTGTATATGATGCTTTAGTAAGAATGGCGCAAGATTTTTCTATGCGTTATCCAAGCGTAGATGGGCAAGGAAACTTTGGTTCTATTGATGGTGATGGCGCTGCTGCAATGCGTTATACTGAAGCTAGGATGACGATTTTAGCTGAAGAGCTTTTGCGTGATATAGAAAAAGATACGGTTGATTTTATACCAAATTATGATGATTCTATGAGTGAGCCTGATGTTTTACCTGCTAGGGTGCCAAATTTATTACTTAATGGTTCAAGTGGTATTGCAGTGGGTATGGCTACTAATATTCCTCCGCATAGTTTAAATGAGCTTATTGATGGTTTGCTTTATTTAATTGATAATAAAAACGCAAGTTTAGAAGAAATAATGCAATTTATTAAAGGACCTGATTTTCCAACCGGTGGTATTATCTTTGGTAAAAAAGGTATTATAGAAGCATACCGCACAGGTCGTGGCAGGGTAAAAGTAAGAGCAAAGACCCATATAGAAAAAAGAGCTAATAAAGATATTATTGTAATAGATGAACTTCCTTATCAAACTAACAAAGCAAGATTAATAGAGCAAATCGCTGAACTTGCCAAAGAAAAACAAATCGAAGGTATTGCTGAAGTTAGAGATGAGAGTGATAGAGAAGGAATTCGCGTGGTGATTGAGCTAAAACGCGATGCTATGAGTGAGATTGTGTTGAATAATCTTTTTAAATCTACCACCATGGAAAGCACTTTTGGTGTGATTATGCTTGCTATACATAATAAAGAGCCAAAAGTTTTTTCTTTAATTGAGCTTTTAAATTTATTCTTAAATCATAGAAAAACTGTAATTATTAGAAGAACTATTTATGAATTGCAAAAAGCTAGAGCTAGAGCGCATATTTTAGAAGGTTTGAAGATTGCGCTAGATAATATTGATGAAGTGATAGCTTTGATTAAAAACTCTCCTGATAACCCAACGGCTAAAAATTTATTAATGCAAAAATTTGGTCTAAGCGAGCTTCAATCTAATGCTATTTTAGATATGAAATTAGGCCGTTTAACAGGTCTTGAGAGAGAAAAAATTGATAATGAATTAAGGGAATTATTAGCAGAAATAGAGAGGCTTGATCAAATTTTAAAAAGCGAAACTTTGCTTGAAAATTTAATCAAAGATGAGTTAAAAGAAATCAGAACAAAATTTGATGTACCAAGAATCACTCAAATTGAAGAAGACTATGATGATATTGATATAGAAGATTTAATACCAAATGAAAATATGGTAGTTACTATCACTCATCGTGGCTATATTAAGCGTGTTCCAAGTAAGCAATATGAAAAACAAAAACGCGGTGGTAAAGGCAAGGTTGCAGTTACAACTTATGATGATGATTTTATAGAAAGTTTCTTTACGGCAAATACACATGATACCTTGATGTTTGTTACTGATCGCGGACAGCTTTATTGGCTTAAGGTTTATAAAATTCCTGAAGGAAGTAGAACTGCTAAAGGCAAAGCTGTGGTCAATCTCATTAATTTACAAGCAGATGAAAAAATCATGGCAATTATTCCAACCACTGATTTTGATGAAAGTAAATCATTATGTTTCTTTACTAAAAATGGTATCGTAAAACGCACAAATTTAAGTGAATATCAAAACATTAGAAGCGTGGGTGTAAAAGCGATTAATCTAGATGAAAATGATGAACTTGTTACTGCAATTATCGTAGCAAGAGATGAAAATGAAACTCAAGAACAAAATTATGAAGAAAATTTAGAAAATGAAATGCTTGAACCTAATGAAGAGCTTGATAATACTATCGTTGGTAAAATGCTTTTTGCGGTTACTAAAAAAGGTATGTGCATTAAATTCCCACTTGCTAAAGTTAGAGAGATTGGCCGTGTAAGTAGAGGGGTAACTGCGATTAAATTTAAAGAAAAAGATGATGAGGTTGTGGGTGCTGTTGTTATAGAAAATGACGCTCAAGAAATCTTAAGCGTAAGTGCAAAAGGTATAGGTAAGCGTACTGATGCTGGAGAATATAGACTTCAAAGTAGAGGTGGTAAGGGTGTTATTTGTATGAAACTTACTGCCAAAACAAAAGATTTAATCGGTATAGTCATAGTTGATGAAAGTATGGATTTAATGGCATTAACAAGTAGTGGTAAGATGATACGCGTTGATATGCAAAGCATTAGAAAAGCAGGTAGAAATACAAGTGGTGTAATTGTTGTTAATGTTGAAAATGATGAGGTTGTAAGCATTGCTAAGTGTCCTAAAGAAGAAGATGAGGAGTTAGATGCTGAAACTAATATGGATTTAAATTTAGAATAGTAAAATTATTGGAATGCTTTTTGCTGTTTTAATAAAATCAAATAAATTGAAGGTGTAAAAAATGAAAAAAGTTATTTTTATGTTTTGTTTAGCTTTGGGTTTTAGTGCTTGTGCACTAGATCAAAGAGGTGTGAATCCAAATCAGACTCAAGCAGCAAATTCTGATGTTGTGGTTCAAAAAGTTGATAAAGATGATGTGCGTAACATCATTAGAGAAGAAAAAATGCTTGCAAATGATACAAGCACAGACAATGATCTAACTTTTACAGCGGTGGGTGAGGGCATTGCTCCTTTAAATACGGTTTCAGTTGGTCAAGCTTTGGCTTTAGCTAAAAGAGCGGCAATTACCGATGCTTATAGACAATTAGCAAGTAAGTTGTATGGTGTCAGAGTTAATGGTAAAGATACAGTAAAAGATGCAATGCTTAAAAGCTCAACTATTACAGCACAGGTAAATGGTTTGATTAAAAATGCAAGTGTTGTAGATCAAGACTTTAAAGATGGTCTTTATAGAGTAAATGTAGAACTTAAAATTGATGCTGACAAGTGGAAAGAATTGTTTGCTTATTAATCCTCATAATTTTTAATGCTACTGCCCAAGATGAATTTATATTTTGGGCAGAACTTTCTAATAAAAATTTTATTCTTTATCATCAAAATGAAACTATTTCTATGGCTATGACTAAAAGTAAAAATAAAAATTTAGAATATGCTTGTGAGTTAGCATATACACCAAGTGATTTGAAGTCTTTAATACGCAATGATTTTGGTATGGTGGCTGAAGAAAAGATGACAAAGCTAGATAAATTTAACTTTTTAAATGCTCACAAAAATGATTTAATTGATTGCTTTTTTAACTCAAAAATAGATGTAAAAGACTTTGTAAAAAGTGAACAAGCAAGTGTACAAAGTGAAACTTATGTGAGAATTTTGCCACTAAGATTTATAGTTGAATTTCATGATAATAGTGCCTTTGTATATTATCTTAAATAAATACAAAGCTTGCTTTTATAAAAATCAAGTTAAAATACTTAAAAAAATATTAAGAGTAAAAGATGTATAAAAGTATCCCTCGTTATTTATTATTTAAATATCTGCGTTTTGATAAAGATCAACCCTTTATTATGCTTTCAAAAATTTTAGCCTTTTTAGGTGTAAGTATAGGACTTTGTGTGCTTTTAGTTGCAATGGCTATTATGAATGGCTTTGATAAAGAATTTGAGAGAAAACTTTTTACTATGAATTACCCTATCACTATATTACCGCGTTTTGGGGCAAATGTAGATGATAAATTATTGCAAGAATTAAGAAGTAAATTTCCAAATTTATTATTTAGCCCTTATATTGCTACTCAGGTTATAGCAAGAAATGATTTAAAATTGGAAGGCGGTATGCTTTTTGGGGTTAATTTTGAAGATGAAAAAAAGATCAATGAGGTAGTAGCTCAAGCTTTAGAAGATAAAAAATTAGATAATTTTGATATTTTAATTGGTAAGGGTTTAAAAGATGAATTTGGACTTGATTATAATGAAAAAATTACCTTAATTTTTTCCAATCTTAATGCAAGCGGACTTTCGCTTATTCCAAAAGTTAAAAGATTTGATGTTATGGCTGATTTTTCTTCAGGTTTGTTAGCTTATGATAAAGCTTATATGTATACAGATGTAAAAGCTTTAGCTAAGATTTTGTCATATCCCCAAGGAAGTTATGATGGGGTACATGTATATTCAAATAAGCCTTTTGAGGATATTAAACAAATTGAAGCTTTCTTGGGTGCAAGATATGCTAGTATAGGCTGGTGGGAGCAAAATGGAAATTTCTTTGCAGCATTAGCTTTAGAAAAAAGAGCTTTGTTTATAGTATTGATGTTGATTATTTTGGTTGCAAGTTTAAATATAGTAAGTTCTTTATTAATGATAGTAATGAATCGTCGTAGCGAGATAGCTTTGCTGCTTTCTTTGGGAGCTAGTAAGTTAGAGATTAAAAAAACATTTTTTTCTTTAGGATTTTTGATAGGTGGAAGTGGTATCGTAGCAGGTGTGATACTTGCAGCTATTGCTTTGTGGGTACTTGGAAATTTTGACATTATTTCTTTACCAAGTGATGTTTATGGTATGAGTAAGCTACCTTTGGAGCTTTCTTTTGTTGATTTTTGTACTACGATTTTTGGTGCTATTATGATTGTAAGCTTGTCTTCTTATTATCCTGCTAAAAAAGCAACACAAGTAGATATTTTAGATACTTTAAGAAACGAATAAATTGAAAAATTTATTCGTTTAAGAATTTTTGAATTTCATTGAAAAAGTTTTCATAACTGATATCTTTAATGGTTTTAATAAATTTTCCATTCTCATCAATCAAATAAAATTCGCCACTATGTGCTATAGAATATCCCATAGCAGAATCTTTAAGATTGATTTTTTCATATATTACGCCATAATTTTTAGTAACTTTTTCTAATTCTTTTTCATCTTTAGCAACTAATGCAGTTGAATTTGGGTAAAAATACTTAACCCATTGGCTAGTTTGAGTTAAGTTGCTATCTCTTGCTGGATCTAGTGAGATAAATATCACATGAGCTTTTTCTTTATTTGGCATTTTTTCTAAAACATTAGCAATCAAGGCAAGCTCACTAGGACAGACATCAGGACAATATGTATAGCCAAAATATACAATTAGTTTTTTACCGATAAAATCTTTTAGACTAAGTATGCCTTTTTCAGAATTTAAGTGAAAATTGTATTTGTTGTTTTCAAAATACTGCACAGATATAAAAAATACTCCAAAAATTACCACAATTAATAAAAAAATATTTATTTTTTTCAAATTTTACCTCTTTACATCAAAGTCAAAATAAAAACCTAGTGGAGTTTCATCATCAAAAAGCTCTATTCTAAAACGCATTATATCTAGCGTGCAAGAACTTAAAACTAATTTAGCATGATAAGTATTGTTTATTTTTTTAAATTGTGGAACAATATCTCCCATATACATATTAAGTCCATAAACCCTAGCATTAAGTTTTTTAAACTCACCTAAATTGGTAATATTTAAATCAAGCTCATTTAATGTAGTAATAGGCTTTGGATTTAAATTTACTAAGACTTTTTTATCCTTAAAATTGTATTCACATTCTTGAATGTTTAGATCACATGTTAGAGGTGTTAAAGTGGTAATTAATTCTCTCTTTTTTCCGGTATTTGATGAATTGGTGTAAAAATAAGCCCCGCATATAGCAAAGACTATAGCTAAGGCAAAGACAAGTAGATTTTTCATTATTTTTTAATGCTTCTTGACTTGATATCTTTTAGTTCAATTGTGCTATTATCATCAAAATAAAGAGTTAGATTGGCCTTTGTTTGCGGTGTGATATTTTCTTTGAGATTTAGTATCATAATGTGCATCCCACCAGGTTTAAGTTCAGTGCTTGAATTAGCTTTTATTGTGATTTGAGGAATTTGAACCATCATTTTTTTACCATCCTTCATAATATGATCATGAATTTCAGCTGTATCGCTTAATGAACTTTGAGCTTTTATGAGTTTAATATCTTTGTTGGAGTTGTTTTTAAGTTCTAAAAAAAATGCCGTTGTTTTAGAATTAGGTGGAGTTTGTCTTACATAAGGATCATTTATAGTAATTTGATTTGAAAAAGCAAAAGTGCTTAATATGGCTAAACTAAGTAATTTTTTCATTATTTTTCCTTTTTTTTGTTTTTGGTTATTTGTAAACATTATACACGGAAAAAATTAAAAATATATTTATTGTAAAAATATTATAATTAGCTCTTTGTTGTTTTAATTTTTAATAGAAAGGTGAAAATTGTTTAAAATTATATTAGCATTGTTTAGTTTGGCTGTGTTTGCAAATGCAAATAATCTTGCAAAAATTTATCTAAACGAAGGTATTGATGCAGTTGAAAGGGTATTGGAGCAAGAGTTAAGTAAAAAAGATTTTTGGCTTGATGAGATAAAAGACAAAAATATTAGTTTAGGATATTATGAGGAAAATGTTGCAATAGTTTTAACAAATAAAAGTGATAAAATTATTAGAGTTTATCACTACAATGATGGAAAAGTAGAAAAGAAATTTATCCAAAGGGATGTTTTAACAGGTTTAGCTGGAGATAAAGAAGTAGAAGGAGATTTAAAAACTCCAATAGGTTTTTACGAACTTGGAAAGAAATTTTATCCTGGTGATCCATATTATGGCCCATTTGCATTTGCAACAACTTACCCAAATGTTTTAGATAAAACTTTGGGTAAAACAGGTGGTGGTATTTGGATTCATGGCTATCCTTTAGATGGAACACGCTTGGATACTTATAAAACTAGAGGTTGTATTGCTGTGCATAATGATTTATTGGAAGATTTTAATAAATTAGTAGCTGATAGAAAATCTTATGCAATGACAGAAGAGAAAAATAAAGTAAGAGCAACTCATGATGAAATAGCGATTTTACTAGCTAATTTATTTGCCTGGAAAGATAGTTGGCAAAAAAGTGATATAAATAAGTATTTATCTTTTTATGATAAAAAAATTTTTAAACATAATAATAAATCCACTTATGAGCAATTTGCAAAAAATAAAGAAAGAATTTTTGCAAAGAGAGAAAAAAAGAGCATTAAATTTTCAGATCTTAGCATAAGTCCTTATCCAAATGATAAAAATGAGAAAATTTTTAGAATAGGATTTTATGAAGACTATCGTAGCACTAACTATAAATTCAAAGGAGAAAAAGTCCTTTATGTTAAGCTAGTTGAAGATAAAATGCAAATTTTAGCTGAACAATAATGGCATATATAAAAATTGATCGTTTGGCTTATGAGTATAATCTTGACTTGATAGCCTCTAAAGCAGGAGGTTATCAAAAAGTAATATGTGTTTTTAAAGATAATGCTTATGGACATGGAGCTAAGCTTTTAGCTCCTATAGCTAGAGCAAAAGGTATAAATTTTATAGCGGTAAAAAATGAAGCTGAAGCAAAAGAGCTTGAAGATATTTTTGATAATATCTTAATTTTATCCCATCATCCACATGGCAATGAAAGTGAAAAATTTATTTATGCTTTAAATGATAAAAATGATATTAAAAAATTCAAGCAAAATATAAAAATTCATTTAGTTGTAGATACAAATATGCATAGAAATGGAATTATACCTGAAGAAATTCAAGAAGTGATACAAGAACTACAAAGTAATAATTTAATACTTCATGGAGTGATGATGCACTTTGCAGGAAGTGATGAAATAGATGCTAGTTATTTTGTGCAAAAACAAAAATTTAAACAAGCTAAAGAGCTAATATATACTTTGCTTTGTGATGAAGCTAAAAAGCTTATATTTCATTCGCATAATTCTGAAGCATTATTTAGAGCAAGCGAGCTTGGGTGCGATGAGTATTGTAGAGTAGGGCTTGTGCAATTTGGCTATGCACATTTTAATAAAGACTTACGCAAAGTTTTAAGTTTATGGGCTGAAAAATTAAGCCAAAGAGTGTTGAAAAAAGGTCAAAGTGTTGGTTATGGTGGTGTATATAATGCAAAAGAAGATCTTGAAATAGCAACTTATGATTTAGGTTACGCAGATGGGCTTTTGCGTTATGATGGAAAACAAGATTTTTTTCTTCCTAATGGTAAGAAATTGCTTGGAAAAATGTCTATGGATAGTTTTTCTTGTGAGAATGATGAAGATGAAATTTGTGTTTTAAATGATGCAAATATTATGGCTAGTTTTTTTAATACTATCAACTATGAAATTTTAGTCAAACTTTCTCCAAATTTGAAAAGAATTTTAGTTTAAGATAAAAAGTGTTAATATATCTAAAGAAAGGGCAAATATGGCATTTTTAAATTGGGCTATTTTAATTTTATTTTTATTTATAGTATTTTTATTGATAAATCGTTACGAGAGAAAAATAAAAATTTTATATAAAAATATTGAAATCTTGAAAAACGAGTGTAAAAAAAATAGTGAAAATATAGAAAAAAATAGAATTTTAATTGAAAAAAATAGATCAAATATCGAAGATATAAAAATTCAAGATTAATTTTTATCTTGAAGTATTTTTGCTATCAATTCTAATGGATGTAAAAAATGTGTAGAGGATTTTTCATGCTCTAATACATTAGAAATTTGCATTCTACAAGCTGAACATTCTGCACTGATAATCTCCACATTGCTTTTTTGTATATTTTGAGCTTTTTTTATACCAACTTGCAAAGCTTTTTCATAGTGATCAGTTTGCATACTAACACCACCAAAACCACAGCATTCATTTGAGTTAATAAGTTCTTTGAAAGTATAGTTTTGTTTAAGCAAGGTTCTAGGTTCTTTAAAAACACCTTGCATTTTTCTTGCATGACAAGGATCGTGGTATGCAATTTTTGTCTTTAATTTTTTCTTTGTTTTTAAAAGCTCTTCTAGCTTAGTATATTCGTAAAAATATTTTGTTGCAAGTAGTATTTTACTAGAAATATTTTTAGCTCTTATAGCCCATTCTTCATCTTTTTGCATGTGGAAAAAATGTTCATAGTCTATATTAATCATCGCAGAACAGGTTGCTTCGGGGATAATGATATAATCTAGAGTTTTTAATTTTTCTTCAAAATAAACGATATTTTTTTTAGCTAAAATTTCTACACTTTTAAAATCTCCCGTAAAATAATGAGGAGCGCCGCAACAAGATTGATCTTTTAGTAAATCTACATTGATTTTAAGATGTTTACAAATTTCAAGCAAAGCAAAGCCCGTATTTGTATAAGAGTAATTTGACAAGCAGCCTATAAAAAGTCCTATGGTTTTTTCACCTTGATTATTTATGAAATCAGGATTAGAAGCTAGAAAGCTTTTTTTAGCTAAAGAAGGAAGCAAACGATCTTTTTTAATTAAAGGTAGGTTAAATTTAGCTTTCATTCCCAAATTTTTATGTTGTAAACTAAAAGCACAGCTTTGGAAAACATAACCAAATCTTGCTAAAATATCTAGAATTTTTCTGCGTCTTAGAAAAAAGAAAGCAAGTTTTTTGTACCAAGCAATGCCAAATTTTTGTGCTATATCGTAACGCACTTTTTCAATAGCACTATCCACTCTTAAATGGCTTGGACAAGCTTCAACGCAATTTGTACACAAAAAACATGATTCAAATATTTTTTTAAGATTTTTATCAAGGTCTAGTTCTTGGTTTTCATAAGCACTGATTAAATCTAAAAAGCCACGAGGGGAAGTACTTTCATCGCGATTTATTTCATGTATGGTGCAAACTGGTATGCATTTTCCGCATTTTACGCAAGCATTAGAAATTTCATTAACATTTAACATATTAAACCGTTTTAGAGAAAACTTTTTTATCTTCGCTAATGCGTTTTAAATATTTATCAAAACACATAGCAATATTACGGATTAAAAGCACTCCTGTTTCATTAACTTTGATATGAGTTTTATCTATGTTGATAAATTCATTAAGTTTTTGGAGTTCTTCTAAATCTTGCTTAAAATATTCAAAAAAATCAATCTTAAATTTACTTTCAATATTTTTTATATTAAGAGCAAAATTACTCATAAGTTCCATAATAACAGCTTTTCTTAGTTCATCATCATCATCAAGCATAATACCTTTTTCGCAAGGCAATCGACCTTCATCGATAGCCTTTTCGTAGCTTGGCATATCTTTGAAATTTTGCATATAGTGTCTTTTACCTTCGCCTATACTTGTTAGGCCAATCCCGATTAAATCGGTTCCGCCTTTTGTAGTATAGCCTTGAAAATTTCTATGCAAACTACCATTTTCTAAGGCTTTAAAAAGTTCATCTTGTGGTTTTGCAAAATGATCCATTCCTATCATTTTATAACCATTTTGAGTTAAAAATTTTTCACAATATTCTAAAATTTGAAGTTTTACATCAGGGCTTGGTAGAGTGTTTTCGTCAAATTTTCTCATATTTTTTTTAAGCCAAGGCACATGTGCATAATTAAAAATAGCAAAGCGATCGGGATTAATCAGCAGTGCTTTTTCTAAAGTTTGCTTAAAACTTTCTAGACTTTGATAAGGAAGGCCATAAATTAAATCCATATTTACTGAATTTATCCCTTTTTTTCTTACCATATCTACTGCATTTTTGGTAAGTTCAAAAGGTTGAATTCTATGAATTTCCTTTTGAACCTTTTCGTTAAAATCTTGCACACCAAAACTAATACGGTTGAAGCCATTTTGAATTAAAACATCAGCTTGTTCTTCATTTAAGAATCTAGGATCAATTTCACAACTTACTTCACTATCTTGGGTAAAATTTGGAAAAATGCTTTTTATTTTAAAAATCAAACTTTGCAATTGTTTAGCAGAAAAAAAAGTAGGTGTACCACCACCAAAATGCATTTGAGCTACTTCTCTTTGTGTGTCAATGGTATTTGTTAAAAGATCAAGTTCTTTAAAAAGATAATTTAAATACCTTTCTTTACTTTCTTCTTTTGCGGTATATATTACATTACAACCGCAAAAATAACAAGCACTCCTGCAAAAAGGCAAATGAAAATATAAAGATAATTGTGCTGTTTGTTGTTTTAAAATTTTTATATAGTCTTCATATTTAAAATGGGTGTTAAATTCTACCGCAGTAGGATAAGAAGTGTATCTAGGTCCTGCTTTGGAATATTTAACAAAATTTTTATAATCTCTCATTTTTTACCTTTTTGCATCATTTCTTTCATGTTTATAAATAAGTTAGGATGTTTTGTATGAATATTGCTGATTAATTGATCTAAATCAATATTAACTTCTTTTATACCTTTGGAAACTTGATGTTTAATCTCATCCATTGCGACTGTCCATACATCATTAAAGTCAATAGGAATTTGTTGATAGATAGCCTTTTCTAGTTTAAGTTCAAAATTATCCTTTTGTATCTTTTTGGCACTTTGTAAAAACTCAATCAGAGTTTTTACAGAAAACATAGTTTTAACTTCATCATTTTCATCTACTATAAACCATGGTTCGGGTGCTAAATCATGGCCATTTTTTAGACTTAACTTTTTTTCTTTATCGTTAATGTGGGTTAGATGAAATATAGTTTGATTGTGTTTTTCTATGCCCAAATGATTAGATAATTCATTGATTATATCTTGAGAACTTTTTTTGCTTAGACTATTCAATCTCACTCCTTATTTGTTAATAATTTTGCAATTTCTTTTGCATGATAAGTTATGATAAGCTTAGCTCCAGCTCTTTTAAAAGCAAGCATAGTTTCAAGCACTATTTTTTCATAGTCAATCACACCTGCTTTTTGACCTGCTTTTAGCAAAGCATATTCCCCGCTTACATTATACACACAAAGTGGAAGCTTAGAATGATTTGCTATATCTTTTACTACATCTAAATACGCAAGTGCTGGTTTTACCATTAAGATGTCAGCGCCTTGTTTTTCATCTTCTAAGCTCTCACATAAGGCTTCTTTACCATTAGCAAAATCCATTTGATAGGTTTTTCTATCTCCATAACTTGGTGCAGAATCAGCCACATCTCTAAAAGGCCCATAATAGGCTGAAGCAAATTTAGTAGAATAAGCCATAATAGGTAAATTTTCAAAACCATTTTCATCTAAAGTTTTTCTTAAAGTTTCAATAATACCATCCATCATGCCGCTTGGTGCTATCATATCTGCACCGTTTTTAGCATGAATTAGAGCTTGTTTGGCTGAAATTTCTAAAGTTAAATCATTATCTACGCTTTTACTTTTTGGATCAATAATACCACAATGCCCATGATCAGTATACTCACAAAAACAAAGATCGGTAATTACTACCAAATCAGGAAATTTTGCTTTAATAGCTCTTAGACTTGTAGCAATCAAGCCATCATCGCTTAATGCATCACTTCCACAACTATCTTTTTTGGAACTTTCTAACACGCCAAATAAAATAATCGCTTTAATACCAAGATTAATTAACTCCTCACATTCTTTTAAAATTTCATCTAAGCTCATTTGAAACACACCTGGCATAGACGTGATTTCATTTTTAATATTAGCACCATTGATAACAAAAAGTGGATAGATTAAATCATCTAAATTTAAGGTATTTTCTTTTACTAAGCTTCTAATATTCTCATTAAGTCTTAATCTTCTAAAGCGTTTAAACATAAATTTCCTTTTTGTTTGTTAAAATTGTTTAAATTCTAGCATATTTTTTATAAAAAAGGTAAAGTAAAATAATGACTATTCAAATTTCTGAAATAGCAAAACTCCCCACTCGTTTTGGGGAATTTAATATACAAAGTTTTAAAGAAAATGATAAAGAACATCTTTGTATTTTTAAAGGAAAATTGGAAAAAGAAGTTAATATTAGAATCCATTCAGAATGTTTAACAGGGGATGTTTTAGGAAGTTTAAAATGTGATTGTGGAGAACAACTTGATTTTTCTTTAAAATACATTCAAGAGCATGGTGGTATGGTGATTTATCTAAGGCAAGAAGGAAGAGGTATAGGACTTTTTAATAAAATTAATGCTTATGCTTTGCAAGATAAGGGTTTTAATACCATAGAAGCAAATCATCAATTAGGTTTTAAGGCAGATGAGCGTAGTTATGAAATAGTAGAATTTATACTTAAGCATTATAAGATTTCTAAAATTAACCTTTTAACTAATAATCCTGAAAAACTAAATTCATTAAAAGAAAAAATTAATTTAAGAGTGCCTATTTTAATAAAAGCAAATCGTTTTAATAAAGATTATTTAGAAATTAAATATACACAAATGGGACATCTAAATTGAAAAAATACGAAGAGCAATTAAATTTTTTAAAAGATTTTGCAAATAAAGATGATTTTTTTAAAAAAATCACGCTCTATAAAGAGTTGTTAGAAAAATTTAATGCTGTACATAATTTAACTCATTTTGAAAATATAGATGAAAATATTATTGATAGTGTTAAAATTTTAGATTTTTATGATTTGAGTAATAAAAAAAAGATCATTGATATTGGAAGCGGGGCCGGTTTTCCTGCATTATTTTTAGCTTGTATTTTGCAAGATAATGAATTTTTTCTTTTTGAGCCTAGCGCTAAAAAGGCCTCATTTTTAAGGGTGGTTAAAACTGAACTTAATTTGATAAATGTAAATATCATAAAAGAAAAATTACAAAACTATCCACCTTTTAAAGTAGATTTAATTACTTCAAGAGCTTTAATGGATGTAAAACCTTTGGTAGAAATTTCAAATGGTTTTTATGATAAAAATACTTTATTTTTGTTTTATAAAGGAAGTGAAGTTTATGATGAATTGCAAGAATTGAAAGATTATCAAATTTTTAATCAAGGCTTTAGGAATTATTGTCTTTTAAAGATAAAGGAAAAATTATGTTAATTTTTGGACATCCTTTGATAAATATGCAAAAATTTAGTTATTATGAAAATATTTTTATCAAAACAAATGTAAATTGTTTTAACTATAATGAACAAAATATAAAAAGTGCAAAAGAGGAAAAAATAGATTTTGCTATATATGCCAAGAATGAGGAAGAAATTTTACTTTCTAATGCACTAGGAGCAAAATATATTTTAATAGAAGATGAGAGATTAGCAAAAATTGCCTCAAAAATGGCTGAGTTTTATATGTTTGACTCTAAAATTTTATTTTTACTTGATGTTTTAGATAATAATTTAAAAAAAGCTTATGAGTTAAGCGTTGATGGAGTTTGTT
>NZ_JAKMTG010000010.1:0-43995 GCF_025773055.1 Campylobacter sp. CNRCH_2013_0671h | reverse complement strand
GTTGCTATTTGAAATTAGGAAGTTGAAGAGAGAATTTAAGCAAAAATAAATAATTTCTTTCTAATTTTTGCTAAATTTGCTAAAATTATAAGATTAAATTATATCAAAATTAGAAAGAAAATTTTTATGGATAATTACGAATACAGCGAACTTTTAAAAAAATTAAAAAACAAAGTTGGAAATATCGCTTCTATTATTAAACCTGAAGAGATAAAAGCAAGATTAAAAGAAATAGAAAATTTAGAAAACTCCCCTTCTTTTTGGAGTGATGTAAAACAAGCAGGCATTATAGGTAAAGAAAAAACTAAAATTTCAAATTTACTTAAAAATTATGAAAATGCAAATAATGCTTTAAATGATGCAAGTGAGCTTTTTGATCTTGCTAATAGTGAAAATGATTTAGATACCATAGAAGCTTTATTTGAAGATGCAAACAAGCTAGAAGATCTTATTGTAAATCTTGAAATTTCTATGCTTTTAAGCGGAGAAAATGATGGTAAAAATGCTATAGTTTCCATTCACCCAGGTGCAGGCGGAACGGAGAGTAATGACTGGGCTAGTATGCTTTATAGGATGTATTTGAGATTTTGTGAAAGAGAAGGTTTTAAAGTGGAAACACTTGACTTTCAAGAAGGCGAAGAAGCAGGGCTTAAAGATGTTAGCTTTTTAGTAAAAGGTGAAAATGCTTATGGGTATTTAAAAGCTGAAAATGGCATTCATCGTTTAGTAAGAACTTCTCCATTTGATAGTGCAGGGCGTCGCCATACGAGTTTTTCTAGTGTGATGGTTTCACCTGAACTTGATGATGATATAGAAATAGAAATTGAAGAAAAAGATATAAGGATTGATTATTATAGAGCAAGCGGGGCAGGTGGACAGCATGTTAATAAAACTGAATCAGCGGTGCGTATAACTCATATGCCAAGTGGTATAGTAGTGCAATGTCAAAATGATAGAAGCCAACATAAAAACAAAGCAACTGCTTTTAAAATGTTAAAATCACGCCTTTATGAGCTTGAGCTTATGAAACAACAAGATGAAGCAAATTCAAGTGAAAAAAGTGAGATAGGTTGGGGTCATCAAATCCGCTCTTATGTGCTTTTTCCTTATCAACAAGTCAAAGACACACGCTCAAATGAAGCTTTTTCACAGGTTGATAATATCTTAGATGGGGATATTAAAAAAATTATAGAAGGTGTTTTAATAGCACAAAAAGCACAAGATTAATACTACAAAAGGATATTAAATGGAAAAAATTCTAGTTTGTGTGGATGTTTTAGAGCCTTGTAGGGAAAGTTTGCATTATGGGGTGTATTTAGCCAAAAAGCTAGATTTACCTTTAATGTTTTTATACACTATAGAACCAAATTTTACTAATGCTGAATTAGCTTGTAGTTTTGGAATAGGTGCTAGTGGATGTGTGATTGAAGATTTGGTAGAAGAGCAAAGTCAAAAAAATGAAAATCTTTGCAAAAAAGGGCAAAGAATTTTAGAAGAATTTTGTGCTTATGCAAAAGAACAAGGCGTAAAAGAATGCTTTAGTGTGCAAAGAGATGGAGACTTAGAAGAAGTTTTAAAAGAATACAATGATCAAATAAGATTAGCCATAGCAGGTTTAAAAGGCGGAGGTAAGAAAAACAAAATAGGTATTCATACAGAAGAATTAGTAAGAGCTTTAAATGTGCCTATTTTGCTTGTAAATTCTGCTTTTAAAGAGATTAAAAGTGTAATGATGGCTTATGATGGGAGTAATTTAGCTAAAAAGGCCATAGAACAAGCCATTAAAAGACCTATTTTTAAAGAAGCAAAGCGTTATGTAGTAAATGTTTCTAAAGATGAAAAAGCTTCTTGTGAGTTATTAGCTCAAGTAGGTCAAATTTTTAAAGAAGCAAATTTAAATGTGCAAACACAGCATTTAAGTGGAGAGATTACTCAAGCTTTATTTGATTTTGGTGAGCAAAATGATATAGATTTATTGATTATGGGGGCTTACTCACATCACTGGGTAAAAAGTATTTTATTTGGTAGTTTGACAAATGATATTTTAACTAAGGCTAAAAAACCTTTATTGTTAATTCGCTAACATTAATCTATTTTGATTAAAGATTATAAAATAAATACATGAAGAATTTTCATGTATTTATAAATTTAATAATAAAATAAAACTAATTGATATAAAGATTAACCATATAAAAAGAAAAAATGCCATTAAAAATGGTTTAAAACCTGCATTTTTTAAAACATTTTTATGGATATTTACTCCTAAAGCTACCATAGCCATAGAAAGCAAAAGTGTGTCTATAGTTTGTATGCTTGGTTTTATATAGTTAAGCGCAAAATCTGTATTTAATATTTCAAGTGAGCTAATACCGCATGCAAATAAAAACCACAAAGCAAAATAAGGAATATTTGCTTTAATGGAGATTTTTTCATTATTTTTACTTAGAAATTTCAATGAAAAAAGACTTAAGAAAATCAAAAAAGGCACTAGCATTAAAACACGCATCATTTTTTCTATGACAGCACCATCTCCTGCTTTTACAGCTTCACCTGCTGCAACAGCATGTGCAACTTCATGCAAGCTTGCTCCCATGAAATACCCCATTTGCTTTAAATTAAAAAAATCAAACCAACCTAAATTCCAAGCCAAAGGATATAAAAACATCCCTAAAGTTCCAAACACAACCACAGTGCAAACTGCTACGCCAACTTTAGCAGAGCCACCTTTAACAATGCTTTCACTAGCCATCACAGCAGCTGCTCCACAAATGCTTGAGCCACTACTTATAAGTATGCTTTCTTTAAGATCAAGTTTGAATAATTTTCCTAACAAAAGCCCTATAAAAAAGGTAGAAAATACCACTAAAAATGCTAGCAAAATCCCATTTAATCCAACTTTTTCTAAATCATTAAAAGTAATTCTAAAACCATAAAGTATAATTCCAAGTCTTAAAATTTCTTTTGTTGCTATGCCTAAAACTCCTGATTTTTTGAGTAAATTTGCATTTTGATGAGCTAAATTTCCTATTAAAGCTCCTAAAATCACGGCTATGATTAAAGCTGAAATTCCAAGATTTTTAAAAAAATTAAGCTCAGAAATAGCAAAAGCACAAAAAGCAAGAGTAAAAAGCAGTAAAAAAGCTTCAAATTTTCTATGTTTATATATATTTTTATACATGAATTTTTCCTTTTTTTGTTTTTTGTAATCTTAATGATTTTTTTGTGATAAGTAAAATTAATTTTATTTGATATAATGATTAAAAATATTTATCAAAAGAGTGCTTATGACTTTTAAACAAATAAAATATTTTCAAGCCTTGTGTAGAAATTTAAATTTAAGAGCTTGTACTAAAGAATTAAATATAACTCAATCTGCTTTGTCTTTAGCTATATTTGAACTTGAAAAAAGTTTAAACACCAAGCTTTTTGATAGAAATGCTAAATTTTTAAGCTTAAATGAAAAAGGAAAGTTTTTTTTAAAACAAATTACTCCTTTGATTTTAGAATTTGAACGCATAGAAAAAGCAATGCAAGATGATCAAAGCTATGAAATAAGTATGAAAGTTAGTCAAAATGTAGGCACTTATTTACTAGGAACTTTTTTAGATCAAAAGGCGGAAAATATCAAGTTAAATTTGTCTTTGGATAATAGTCAAAATATCATCAAAGATATTTTAGATAAAGAAATCGATATAGGTTTAATTGAAGGTATTTGCAAAGATAAGGATATAAAAAAGATTAAAATTTGTGATGATGAGCTTATTGTGGTGAGTAAAAATGACTTCAAAAAAGAATTTTTCATAGATGAATTAAAGGATTTTAAATGGCTAAGTCGTGAGCAAGGTTCAGGTGCAAAAGAAGTGTTTTTAAATGCTTTGCCTAAAGATGTAAAGCTTAATTTGGTTTATGAGTTAAACTCAACTGCTATGATAAAAGAGTTGACTAAAAAAGGTAAATTTTTAGCAGTTTTACCTAAATTTAGTGTTAAAGAAGAGCTCGAAGCTAAAAGTTTATTTGAAGTAAGATTAAAAAATTTTAAAATTTCAAGAGAGCTTTGCTTGATTTATCATAAAAATAAAGAACCAAGCAATAAATTTATAAATTTATGTGAGTTTTTAAAATTTTGCATTCAAAAAGATTTAGCTTAATTCTTGAATACATTTTTTAAAAAGTTCTCCTCTTTCTTCATAAGACTTAAACTGATCTAAGCTTGCACAAGCAGGGCTTAGTAGGGCTACTTCATCATTAGTTAAGTTTTGATTGATTTTTTCTACCGCTTTAGGTAAAAACTCACAAAAATGTGCTTTTAAATTAGCATTTTTAGCATAATCAAGTATTTTATTGGTGCTTTTTCCTATGGCATAAAGCTCTATATCAAGCTCTTTCATAAAAACAAATAAAGCGCTTAAATCCACTCCCTTATCATCCCCACCTATGATAAGATGAATTTTTTTATCCTTATAGCGTTTAAGAGCAGCTAAACTAGCATCAAGATTAGTTGCTTTAGTATCATTTACCCAAAGTCTATTTTTATGATCAAATATTTCTTCAAGTTTGTTTTTTTCTATCTTAAACTCGTTTAAAAGCTCATAAGAGCAACGATCTAGTATGATTTTTTCTATACTTAAGGCAATAAGAGCATCAAGCAAAAATGGGGTTTTAAAATGAATTTTTTCTAAATCAATTTGCATTTTTTTAGCTAAATCTTGCTCATCTTCATAGCTTATAACATAAGCATGAGTTGGATAAGCCTCATATTTTTTAGGTAAAATTACCACATCATTTTCATTCATTCTTTCAAGCACGCTAAGCTTGGCTTGCTCATAATTTTCAAAGCTTTTGTGCCAAGAAAGATGATCGGGCGTGATAGGTAAAAGTGCATAAATTTCAGGTTTAGCTACTTTGGTGTAAAAAAGCGAAAAAGATGAACTTTCTAAAATCCATAATTTAGCACTAATATCCATTTGTACTAAAGGAGTTCCTATGTTTGCTCCCATTTGTGCATTGATGTGTTTTAAAAGATGATGTGTCATTTGGGTGGTGGTGGTTTTGCCATTTGTTCCGCTTATCCAAACACTTTTTGGCATGCCATCATAAAAAAAATCATACTCACTGCTTAAATTTTTTGCTTGCCGTATGAGAGAATGATCATTTGGAAAGCCAGGACTTGGAATTTCTAAGTCACTTTTTAAAGGATTAAATTCACAAGGCGGTAAAAGTGTATTGTTAAATTCATCTTTACTTATACTTGCAAAATGATCATCATAAATATCGCAATTTCCAAAACGCTGCGCAAAAGCTTTAGTTGTTTTTCCGTATCCAAAAAGTGAAATTTTCATTATCTTAACTTTATACTAATTAATGCAATGATATTTGCAAGTAAGGCTATCATCCAAAAACGCACGATGATTTTATTTTCCACCCAGCCTATTTTTTCAAAATGATGATGAATAGGTGCCATTTTAAATACTCTTTTATTAAAGATTTTAAAACTTCCTACTTGTAAAATCACTGAAATAGTTTCTAAAACAAATACAAAACCTATAAGCAAAAGCAAAATTTCATTTTTACTTACTATACCAAGATAGCCTAAAAACGCCCCTATGCTTAAACTCCCACTATCTCCCATAAAAACTTGTGCAGGATAGCAGTTATACCACAAAAATCCCATAAGCGCACCAACTAAAGCCGCGCTTAATACCACAAGTTCTCCTAGACCTTGAATTTTAGGTAAGAATAAATAAGAACTATAAATAGCATTTCCACTTAAATACAAAAAAGCACCAAGACTTAAAAGAGAAAATATAGAAGGCACAGTTGCAAGACCATCAAGCCCATCGGTTAAATTTACAGCATTAGAGCTTGATACAATAACTAAAATCCATAAAAACAACATAAACATACCACCATCAAAAATAGCATGTTTGTAAAAAGGTAAATAAAATTCAGTATTTATATCAAATAAATACAATAATCCAACACAGATAAAAGCAGCACTAAATTGCCCTAGAAGTTTCATTTTTGGACTTAATCCTGCGTGATTGTCTTTTTTTAAAATTTTCCCCAAATCATCAACTAAGCCTATAGTACAAAATAGTACTAAACATAATAATCCAACGATTACAAAACTATTATTTAAATCAGCGCTTAAAACACTTGCTATGATAGTAGCAAAGATAAAAACAAGCCCACCCATAGTAGGGGTATGAGATTTAGCTTGGTGTGATTGTGGAGCGTATTCATAAATAGGTTGATTTGCTTTTTTATTTTGAGCCCATTTAATAAATTTTGGCATTAAATACAAACTCAAAAACAAAGCGATAAAAAATGCAAAACCAGCACGCACGCTAATATAAGAAAAAAACATATAATTTGTATATTCTGTAAGATAAAGCAAAATTTTAACCTTGTATTTGTTTTTTAAAAGCATAATTTTAGTAAAATCACATAAATAAATTATAAAAAAGAGTAAAAAATGAGTCAAAAATGTATTTTGATAATCACAGATGGTATAGGACATAATACAAATTCAAACTATAATGCTTTTTTTCATGCTAAAAAGCCAACTTATGATAAGCTTTTTGAAAATACCCCTAATGCTTTGATAAAAACAAGTGGCTTGGCAGTTGGCCTACCTGAAGGTCAAATGGGTAATAGCGAAGTAGGGCATATGTGTATAGGTAGTGGACGCATAATCTATCAAAATTTAGTCAAGATAAATAAAGCCATAGAAAATGACACTTTAAAAGATAATAAGGCTTTAAAAGAATTGTTGCAAAAATGCAAAAGAGTGCATATTATAGGGCTTTATAGTGATGGCGGGGTGCATTCTATGCATACACATTTTAATGCACTTTTAAAAATTTGTAAGCAAGAAAATAAAGAAGTTTTTGCGCATGCAATTAGTGATGGTAGGGATTGTCCTCCAAATTCAGGTTTAGAATTTATAAAATCTTTACAGGAATTTTGCGAAAAAGAAGGGGTTAATTTTGCTTCTTTATCGGGAAGATTTTATGCTATGGATAGAGATAAGCGCTATGATAGGGTTAAGTCTTATTATGATGCTTTATTTGCTAAGGCACCAAAGTGTGATGATTTTGTGCAATTTATACAAAAAAACTATGATGAAAATATCACAGATGAGTTTTTAACCCCAGTTATTAGTCAAAACTTTGATGGAATTAAGGCTGAAGATGGTGTGATTTTTATCAATTTTAGAAATGATAGAATGCGTCAATTAGTCGCTTCTTTAACCCAAGAAAGTTTTAATGAATTTCCAAAAGAAGTGCTTATAAAAAATGCCATTACTATGAGTTTGTATGATGAGAGTTTTAAACTACCTGTGATGTTTGAAAAAGAAGAGTTAAATAATACTTTAGCTTCTGTGATAGCTAATGCAAATTTAAGCCAACTTCACACAGCTGAAACAGAAAAATATGCTCATGTAACCTTTTTCTTTAATGGGGGAAAAGAAGAATTAGAATGCAATGAAACAAGAATTTTAATTCCAAGCCCTAAAGTAAAAACATACGATGAAAAACCTCAAATGAGTGCTAAAGAAGTCACAGATGAGGTGCTTAAGGGTATAGAAAGTGGTATGGATTTTATCGTAGTAAATTTTGCAAATGGTGATATGGTAGGACATACGGGTGATTTTGAAGCTGCGATTAGTGCGGTTGAATGTGTAGATGAGTGTTTAGGTAGGGTTATTGCTAAAGCAAGAGAGCATGATTATGCTTTTATTATTACTTCAGATCATGGAAACTGTGAAGCGATGAGGGATGAAAAAGAAAATATGCTCACTAATCACACAACCTTTGATGTTTTTGCCTTTGTCGAAGCTAAAGGAGTAGAAAAGCTTAAAGAAGGCATGGGGCTTAGTAATATAGCACCAAGCGTGCTTAAAATTTTAAACTTACCTATCCCAAAAGAAATGGATGAGGCTTTATTTTAATTTAAAGGAGAACAATGAAATTTAGTGGAAAAAATGTTTTAATAACAGGTGCAAGTAAAGGTATAGGTGCAGCAATAGCCAAAGAATTAGCAAGTTATGGCTTAAAAGTTTGGATTAATTATAGAAGTAAGCCTGAGCTTGCTGATGCACTAAAAGAAGAGATAGAAAAAAGTGGTGGTTGTGCGGCTGTGATTAAATTTGATGCAAGTGTTGAAGAAGAATTTACAAGCGCTATTGCAACTATAGTAGAAAGTGATAGTGAGCTTAGTTATTTAGTTAATAATGCAGGTATTACTAATGATAAATTAGCACTTAGAATGAGTATGGATGATTTTTCTTCAGTGATTAATGCTAATTTAAATTCAAGTTTTTTAGGTTGTAGAGAGGCATTAAAAACTATGAGTAAAAAGCGTTTTGGTGCGGTTGTAAATATCGCTTCTATAGTTGGAGAAATGGGAAATGCAGGCCAAACTAATTATAGTGCTAGTAAAGGCGGTATGATAGCTCTAACAAAATCTTTTGCTAAAGAAGGTGCAGCAAGAAATATAAGATATAACTGCATTACCCCAGGTTTTATAAAAAGTGATATGACTGAAGTTTTAAGTGATGAAATAAAACAAAATTATATTAACAATATCCCTTTAAAGCGTTTTGCAGATGCAAGTGAGGTAGCTCAAGCTGTGGCGTTTTTATTAAGTGATCATTCTTCTTATATCACAGGGGAAATTTTAAAAGTCAACGGTGGGCTTTATATGTAAAAGCAAGGTTTTAACCTTGCTTAGTTTCTATAGCTACTACTGCTATAGCAAAACCCCCATCATGTGCTACGCTTACACTTGCTGATTTAATTTTGAATTCTTGCATGACTTTTTGAGAAAAACTAATGTGCGGAGCATTTTTATCATCCTTAGAGATGATGATGTCAAAAAAAGAACATTCTTTAGAAATTCCAACTCCTAAAGCCTTAGAAGCAGCTTCTTTAATAGCCCAAAATCCGGCTAGAGTGTTGATATTTTTTATATAACTTTGCTCTTTCTTGGACAAAAATTTATCCAAGAAAAGCGTTTTATGTCTTTCATAAATTTTTTCTATGCGAGAGCATACGACTATGTCACAGCCTATCATTAAGATACTACAAAGTCGGTAAAATAAATATTTTTGATAAAACCATCAGTTAAAACTTCATTGATCTTGCCGGTTAATTCATCTTTTAATCTTTCTTTACCCTTTGTAGTGCTTACTTCTTCAAAGGTTTTTGATGTTAAAGTTCTAATGATAATATCTCTAATAATAGCAACTTTTTTATCAAGTTCAGGAGTTAATGTTTCAACATTTTGTTCAAGTTGAATGGTGCATTTTACATATCTTGATCCACCATCACTTAATAAATTTAGCGTAAAAGGTGCTAAAGGATACATCACGCCAATATTTGCATAATCACTCCCTCTAGCTGCTACTGCATTTGTTTTTTTAGGAGCTTGTGCAACTTGTGCGCTTTCTTCGGTTTGCGGGGTAGGATTTTCTTCAGAGCCGCCACTAAACATTAGATAAGCAATTGCTCCTACAATAACAAGTAAAAATACAAATAAAAATACAACGATAATGATTACTAAAGTATTCCCGCCTTTTTTCTTTGATTCACCTTGTTCATCCATCATATCATCAGCCATATTTTTCCTTTTATAAAATTTTAAAATGTTATTGTATCAAAAATTATATTTTTTTTAAATTATGATTATTTAATCTTTTGTAAATGTCTATAAACACTAGGTTCTGAAATATTTAAAAGCTCCGCAACTTTAGGAATAACACCTTTTACATTAAATACGCCTTTTTCATATAAACTAGCTATCATTTTTTGTTTTTCCTTCGGTTTTAAACTTTTATTTTTAAAACTTTCAATATCTATCCCCGTAATATCTTCAACGATTTCTTCTAAATCAAGTTTTATGTATTCTTTATTTTCTTGTTCAGGACTTTCATAAGAATTATCATAAATATTTCCAAGATTTAAAATTTCATCAGAGATTTTTTTAAATGCTGAAGTATCATGATTAATACAAAGCAAACCTTCAAGTTTTTCATCTTTTTTAATAAAAAAAGTAGAGCCTGACATTACTTGTGAGCTTTTAGCTGAAGTTTTATAATGTGTTATATAATCACGCTCTAAATAGATTTTGTTTTTAATCATTTCAATAGCAAAGCCTGTTAGAGGTGAATTTATAGTTCTTTTGCTAATATGATTATTAGCTATTTCTGCTATATTAGTACCATCTTCACTTACATCATGCAAAACTATTTCATAATTTCTTCCCAAAGCATCAGCAAGAAATTTCACTAATTTAATATAGTAAGTTCTTGTTTCTTTATCCATTAAACTCTCCTTGTTTTATTAATTTTGTAGTAAAAATATTTAAAATAAGAGTACTTATTCTTATTTTTCAACAATTTTAATACAAAATAAAAATAATTATGCTTAAAAAAAGATTATTTTTTCAAAAATAATAATTTTTATTGTTTAATTTTATTTTAATAATATAGGGATATAATTTATCAAATAATAAAAATTATTATTTATAAAAAGGAGAAAAGATGAAAAAACTAACCAATGATTTCGGAAATATCATAGCCGATAATCAAAATTCATTAAGCGCAGGTGCTAAGGGTCCACTTTTAATGCAAGATTATATTTTGTTAGAAAAACTTGCCCATCAAAATAGAGAAAGAATTCCAGAAAGAACTGTTCATGCAAAAGGGAGCGGTGCTTATGGGGAGCTTAAAATCACTAAAGATATTTCTCAATACACCAAGGCAAAAGTTTTACAGCTTGGAGAAAATACACCTTTATTTATAAGATTTTCAACCGTTGCAGGCGAAGCAGGTGCAGCTGATGCAGAAAGAGATGTAAGAGGTTTTGCTATTAAATTTTATACTAAAGAAGGAAATTGGGATTTAGTAGGTAATAATACTCCGACATTTTTTATAAGAGATGCATATAAATTTCCTGATTTTATCCACACTCAAAAAAGAGATCCAAGAACTCATTTAAGAAGCAATAATGCTGCATGGGATTTTTGGAGCCTTTGTCCTGAAAGCTTACATCAAGTTACTATTTTAATGAGTGATAGAGGAATTCCTGCAAGCTATCGTCATATGCATGGTTTTGGAAGTCACACTTATAGTTTGATTAATGATAAAAACGAAAGATTTTGGGTGAAATTTCATTTTAAAACCAAGCAAGGTATTAAAAATTTAACCAACGAAGAAGCGGCAAATTTAATAGCAAATGATAGAGAAAGTCATCAAAGAGATTTATATGAAGCTATTGAAAAAGGAGATTTTCCAAAATGGACTTTCCAAATTCAAGTTTTAAAAGAAGATGAAGCAGAAAAATTAGGTTTTAATCCTTTTGATTTAACTAAAGTTTGGCCACATAGTATTGTGCCTTTAATTGAAGTAGGCGAATTAGTACTTAATAAAAATGTACAAAATTACTTTAATGAAGTAGAACAAGCTGCATTTAGTCCAAGCAATATTGTTCCTGGTATTAGTTTTAGTCCTGATAAAATGTTGCAAGCTAGAATTTTTTCTTATCCTGACGCACACAGATATCGCATAGGGACAAATTATCATTTATTACCAGTTAATCGTGCAAAAAGTGAAGTAAATACTTATAATGTAGCAGGTGCTATGAATTTTGACACTTACAAAAATGGCCTTGCTTATTATGAACCAAATAGTTATGATGATAGTCCAAAAGAAGATAAAAATTACCTAGAGCCTGACTTAGCACTTGAAGGTAATGCGCAAAGATATGCTCCACTTGATAATGATTTTTATACCCAACCAAGAGCCTTGTTTGATATAATGAATCAAGATCAAAAAGAGCAATTATTTAAAAATATCGCTGCTTCTATGAGTGGGGTTGATGAAAAAATTATTGCTAGAGCATTAAGTCATTTTGAAAAAATTTCAAGTGAATATGCAAATGGCGTTAAAAAAGCTTTGAAAATGTAATTTTTACTTGCCACTTTAAAAGTGGCAAACTAAAGATTATAAAGGAAAAATATGTTTAGTAATGAAGAAGAAAAAAGAATTCAAGAGCTTTGCACTATGGCTTTTGATTACGCAAGACAAAATGATTTACAAAATTTAAAGATTATGATAGAAGCAGGTTTGAGTGTGAATTTAAAAAATCATAAAGGCGATAGTCTTTTAATGCTTGCAAGTTATCATAATGCTTATGAATGTGCTAAGTTTTTACTAGAAAATAATGCTAGGGTAGATGAGAAAAATGATAGAGGGCAAACTCCATTAGCAGGGGTGTGTTTTAAAGGATATTTACCTATGTGTAAGCTTTTGGTAGAACATGGAGCAAATATTGATGAAAACAATGGTCTTGGTATGACACCTTTTACTTTTGCGTTGATGTTTGGGCATAGAGATATAGTAGAGTTTTTAACAAAGAATTCTAAAAAAAGTTTTCTTAAAAAAATAGCTTTTAGTGTATTAAAAATTTTCAAAAAATAGTTAATAATTTATAATATATTAAAAATATATTTTATTTATTTAAAATTATCAAAAAATTCTATTATTAAATTATAAATTTTTAAAATTTTTTATTATAGAAATAAAAAATTTAAGCTAAATTAAAATAAATTCAAATAAAATTACCCCTAATTTTTTAATGAAAGGATAACAAATGTCTAACAAAACAGAAAAATTATGGGGTGGGCGTTTTGATTTACCTACAAATAAATTAGTTGAAGAATATACTGCTTCACTACCAGTTGAGCCAAGACTTGCTCCTTTTGATATACAAGGTAGTATAATTCACTGCACCATGCTTGCAAAACAAGGTATTATAAAAGACGATGAAGCAAAGACTATCATTAAGGGCTTAGAACAAGTTAGAGAAGAAATTCAAAATGGTACTTTTGTGTTTGATATAGCTGATGAGGATATTCATATGGCTGTAGAAAAAAGAATGACACAAATCGTAGGTCCAGTAGGTGGAAAACTTCATACTGCAAGAAGTAGAAATGACCAAACTACACTTGATTCAAAAATGCATATGAGAGCTGTTATTAAAGAAGTATTAACTCAAATTACTACTTTGCAAGAAGAAATTATCCATCAAGCTCAAAAAAATATCAAAGCTATTATGCCAGGTTATACACATTTACAAACGGGCCAGCCAGTGCTTTTCTCACATTGGATTATGGCATATTTTTGGATGTTAAGTAGGGATTATTCTCGTTTTGAAGATTTATATAAAAGAATGAATGAGTGTCCTTTGGGAGCAGCTGCACTTGGTGGAACTACATTTAATATAGACAGACATTTTTGTGCCAAAGAACTAGGCTTTACTAAACCAACAGAAAATAGCATTGATAGTGTAAGTGATAGAGATCACATGGTTGAATTTACTGCTATTGCTGCAATGTGTTTCATGCACCTTAGTCGTTTTTGTGAAGAGCTTATACTTTTTTCAAGTCAAGATTTTAAATTTATAGAATTAAGTGATGATTTTTGTACCGGTTCAAGCATAATGCCTCAAAAGAAAAATCCTGATGTAGCTGAAAAAATGCGTGGTAAGACAGGTAGAATGTATGGTAATGTTATGGCAATGCTAACTATTATGAAAGGTATTCCATTAGCTTATAATACTGATATGAGTGAAGATAAGGCTCAAGTTTATGATTCTATGGATACTTTAATGGCAAGTTTAAAAATTATAACTCCTATGATAGAAAAAATGCAAGTAAATGCTAATAATACAAGAGCAGCAGCTGCAAAAGGATTTTCAAATGCCACAGATATGGCTGATTATTTAGTAAGAAAAAATATACCATTTAGAGAAGCTCATAGTATAGTAGGTTCAGCTGTGAATTATTGTATTAAACACGGAAAAATGCTTGAAGAGCTTAGCATGGAAGAATTCCATCAATTTAATGAAAATATCCAAGAAGATATTTATGAAGCAATTGCTTTAGAAACTTGTATAGACGCAAGACTTTCTTATGGTGGTACAGGAACTAAAGTTGTATTAGAGCAAATTGAACATGCAAAAGAATTGTTGGATAAATGTAAAAAATAAACAATAAGGGCGAAGATTAGATGGATATTATTTTTATACTTCAACTTTTTATTATTTTTTCTATGATAGCCATAGGTGGTAGATATGGTGGTATAGGACTTGGGGTTGCAGGTGGGCTTGGTATGTGTATTTTGGTGTTAGTTTTTGGTATGCAACCAGCTTCACTTCCTGTGAGTGTTGTGTTTATTATACTTGCTGTGATTACTTGCGTGAGTGTTTTGCAAAGCGCAGGCGGGCTTGATTTGCTAGTAAAAATAGCTGAAAAAGCATTAAAGAAAAAACCTCAAGCTATTGTTTTTATGGGCCCATTAATCACATCCACATTTACAATATTTTGTGGTACTACTTATGTGGCTTTTTCTATTTATCCAGTGATTGCTGAAGTAGCTGCTCAAGCTAAAATTCGTCCTGAAAGACCACTTTCAGTTTCAGTTATAGCAGCAGGTATTGCAGTGGTAGCTTCTCCTATGAGTGCAGCCACTGCAGGTATGGTAGCCATTTTAGCCATTAGTGGTGTAGGACTTGTTCAAATATTAGCTGTGGTAATGCCAGCATTTTTAATTGGTGTTATATGTGCTTGTTTGAGCGTTTTTAAAAGAGGAAAAGAGCTTGAGCAAGATGAGGAATTTCAAAGAAGAGTAAGAGCAGGGGAATATCAGTTTTTAACTCAAGATAAACAAGAAGATAAACAAGAAACAGATCCTAAAGTAAAAAGAGCTTTATTAATATTTGCTTTGGGGATTTTAACCATTATTTTCTTTGGGACTTTTACAAATTTGTTACCTCACTATGAGCTTGCAAATGGTAAAATAGAAAGACTTTCTACCCCAAATTTAATTCAAATGATCATGCTTGCAACAGCTTGTTTAATTATGCTTTTTGCTAAAGTTCCTGCTAATAAACTTGGTGAAGCTTCTGTATTTAAATCAGGACTTATAGGCGTTGTAGGGGTTTTTGGTATAGCTTGGATGACAGGGACATTTTTTGAAGCTTACAAGCCTTTATTTAGTGATTCTTTATCACATATTGTAGAAGATTATCCGTATTTATTTGGCGTAGCTTTATTTGCCTTTTCTATGGTGATTTTTTCTCCAGCTGCAACAGTAGCTGCTTTGATGCCTTTGGGTGTGAGTTTGGGAATTCCTCCTCAAATTCTTATCGTGCTTTATCCTTGCGTGAGTGGAGATTTTATAGTTCCAGGAGCTAATCAAATAGCTTGTGCGGCTTTTGATAGAACAGGCACAACAAAAATAGGAAAATTTGTGATCAATCACTCTTATTTAAGACCAGGTTTTGCTTTAATCATTGGTGCTGTTGCGAGTGCTTATTTTATATCGCAAATAGTTTTTTAGCTATTAAAGGCTATTTTTAAATTTTTGCAAATATCTATAGACGCTAGGTTCTGATATATTAAGTGACTTAGCAACTATAGGTATACTTCCTTTTATATTAAAAATTCCCTTTGAATGAAGCTTTTTAATAATCTCATCTTTTTGTTCAGTGCTTAAGCTATATCCTGAATTTAAATATTTTAAGTCTATGTTTTCAGCTAGAATATCTTCTATAGAATGACTAAGTGTTTCTATATTACTCACATTGTGTAAATTTACGTTGTTTTGATTGTGAATATCTAATAAATCACTAAAATCATTAATTTTTTCTAGTTCTATGATTTTACTAATAGCATTTCTAAGTTCTGTGGTGTCGTGATTTATACATAAAATTCCTACAATTTTATTTTGGTTTTTTATAAAAAAGGTTGATCCGGTAACGATCTTAGACTTTCCAACCTTTGCTTTGTAATCATATAAAAAATCTTTATTTAAATACTCTTTTTCTTGTACAAGCTCACTCGCAAAAGAGGTTAATGGAGAATTGATTGTCCTTCCGCTAATATGATTATTTGCAATGGCTGCTATATATGAACCCTCAGGTGAAATCACATGAAAAACTATTTCATACTGATCTCCAAGAACTTGCCCTAAAAATTGAGTGAGTTTGATAAATAATTCTTTTTGTTGTTCATCCATGATCTAGACCTTTTTGTTGTTTTTTGTTATTTTACAAAATATTTTCATCAAAGTTGTTAATATTTACAACAATAAAAAAAATTATTATTATGATAAAAAAATATTGACAATTTATTATTATGATGATAATATTATATTATGATTTCATTTAAACACAAGGAGTATACATGGCAAATTATCCAAAGGCTATAGGACCATATTCAGCTTATAGAGAAGCTAATGGTTTGTTATTTATTTCAGGACAACTTCCTATTAATCCACAAAGTGGAAATATAGAAAGTGAAGATGTAAAAGAACAAACAAGACAATCATTGTTAAATATCAAGGCTATATTAGAAGAAAATAATCTTTATTTTAATAATGTAGTTAAAACGACTTGCTTTTTGGCAAATATTGATGATTTTTTGGCTTTCAATGAGGTTTATTCTGAATTTTTCGCAGCTCCATATCCTGCAAGAAGTGCTTTTGCGGTAAAAGATCTTCCTAAAGGAGCAAAAGTGGAGATAGAGGTTATTGCTCATAAAGGATAGAGCATGTTGGGTTTATTTTTTGCAGGATGTTCTGTATTTTTACTTGTTTTTATGCTCTATAAAAAAATCAACGCCCACATGGCGTTGCTTTTAAGTGGTTTATTCTTGTTAGCTTTAGCAGGAATTTTTGGACTTTCTCCAATTATTAATGAAAAACAATCTTTACATTTAGGTCTTTTTGATATTTTTCAAGTAGTAAATACTAAAATGTCAAGTACTCTAGCAGGTCTTGGACTTACTTTAATGTGTATAGCAGGATTTTCTGCTTATATGGATCATGTAGGTGCAAGTTATGCTTTATTTAAAGTATTTGAAAGACCTTTAAAAGCTGTGAAATCACCTTATGTTTTATTGTTGGTTTCATATTTTGTGATCCAGTTTTTAGTGCTTTTTATACCTTCACATGCAGGTTTAGCACTTTTGCTTATGGTTACAATGTACCCTATTTTAGTGCGTTCAGGTGTTTCTAAGCTTTCTGCGCTTTCGATTATTGCTATTTGTCAATACATTGACCATGGCCCAGGAAGTGGTAATGTAATTTTAGCTGCAAAAACAGCTGAAATTGATCCTGCGGTATATTTTGTGCATTATCAGCTTCCTACAACTGTGCCTATTATCATAGCAGTGGGTATTGCGATTTATTTTTGCTCAAAATATTTTGATAAAAAAGAAAATTTCACATTTAACCGTGATGATGTTGAAAAAGAATTAGTAGAACATGATGGCAAAAGTGAAGAGCTTAAAAAACCACCTAGAATTTATGCGATTTTACCTATTATACCTTTAGTGTTAATTTTGGGCTTTAGTAGTGTTTTAGATAGCATAATGGTGTTAATGGGATTTACTACCATGGAAGAAGTTAAGGCAGCTTCATCTACTGCAATTAGGATGAATGTGCCAGTTGCTATGATGATTTCAACTTTTATAGCAATTATTTTTGAAATCATTCGTTATAAAAGTTTAATTGATACTTTAAATTCTATCATGGTATTTTTCAAAGGTATGGGGCATTTGTTTGTAATCACAGTTTCTTTGATCGTTTGTGGCCAAGTTTTTGCAAGTGGCCTTTTATCGGTTGGTTTTGTAGATACTTTAATAGACTTTGCAAAAGATGCAGGTTTTGGAGTGCTTGCTATCATCATAGCAGTTTCTATTTTACTTGCTGTGTGTGCATTTTTAATGGGTTCAGGAAATGCAGCATTTTTTTCTTTTGCACCACTCATTCCAAATATAGCAAAATCTTTTGGAGTTGAAACTATAACTATGATAGCACCTATCCAAATCATGACAGGTTTTGGTAGATGTGTTTCACCTATTGCACCAGCTATTTTGGCAATTTCAGCTATGGCTAAAGTAAATCCATTGCAAGTTGTAAAAAGAACAGCTATTCCTATGCTTGTAGCTGCTATTGTTAATGTGATTATGACTTATGTTTATTTGTAAAAAAGGAGTACAAAATGAACAACAAAACTAAATTAATCCACCTAGGAAGAGGCGATCAAAATGCTGAAGTAAGATCAGTTAATCCAACCTTAATGCGTGCATCAACTATACTTTTTAAAGATCATGCAACTTGGCAAAAATACCGCGAGCTAAGAAAAACAGATCGTGTTTTAAGCTATGGTGCTAGAGGAACAGCTACAAATTTTGAACTTGAAAAACTAATTTGTGCGCTTGAAGGAGGCCATAGAGCGCAACTTTTCCCAACAGGACTTGCAGCATTAGCTATGGTGCTTTTAAATTATGCTAGCAAAGATGCTCATTTTTTAATCACTGATGCTATTTATGGACCTGTTAGAACAATTTGTGATTTATTTTTAACTAAAATGGGTGTAGAAATTGACTTTTTAAAAGCTGATGCTTCTGATGTAGAAGAAAAAATCAAACCAAACACAAAATTAATCCTTTGTGAAAGTCCAGGTTCTATACTTTATGAAATCATAGATTTGCCAAAACTTTGTGAAATTGCACACAAACATAACATACCAGTAGCGATTGATAATACTTATTCAAGTGGGTATTTTTTAAATCCGCTTGAGCTTGGCGTGGATATTTCAGTTATTGCAGCGACTAAGTACTTAAGTGGGCATTCAGATGTTACTATGGGTATAGTAGTAATTAATGAAAAAGAATGGAAAAATTTTGACAAATTACCAGAAGCTTTAGGATTTACTACAAGTCCTGATGATGCTTATTTAGTACTTCGTGGTATGAGAACTTTAGATGTAAGAATGAAAGCTCATGAAAAAAGTGCAGATGAGGTAGTAGAGTTTTTACAAAGTAGAAAAGAAGTTAAAACAATTTTTTATCCAAAATTAAAAACTCATCCAAACCATGAAGTTTTTATGCGCGATCATAAAGGTGCTAATGGTATGGTAACGATTGAATTTGCAGATGGCATTTCTAAAGAACAAGCTATTTTGTTTGTAGATAATTTAGAGTATTTTTCAATCGGTGCAAGTTGGGGTGGATATGAGAGTTTAGCTACTGTTACTACTCCGCCAAGAACGGCAACAGATTGGAGTACTAGAGGTTCTTTTGTAAGATTTCATATAGGTCTTGAAGATAGTAAGGATTTGATTGCTGATTTAAAACAAGCATTTGAAAAAATAAATTTTAAAGGATAAAACATGGGTGTGAGTGTATTTGATATGAGGTTGCTTCAAGATTCTTGGAGCACCCCTGCAATGAGAGCTATTTTTAGTGAAGAAAATAGAATTCAAAAATGGCTTGATGTAGAAGCTGCTTTGGCAAAAGCTCAAGCAAAACTTGGCATTATCCCTAATGAGGCAGCTACAGAAATAGCTAAAAAAGCGCATTATAAATTTATGGATATGGATTTTATTTTTGCTGAGTTTAAAAAGACTAAACACCCTTTAGTGCCTACTGTTAGAGGTTTGGAAAAAGCTTGCGAAAATGGTCTTGGCGAATATGTGCATTTTGGTGTAACAACACAAGATATCATTGACACAGGCATAGTTTTGCAATTTAAAGAAGCTATGGCTTTAATCAAACAAGATTTAAAAGATATAGCTAAAAATTTAGCAAAAATCGCAAAAGAGCATAAGAACACTGCAATGATGGGAAGAACCTTAGCTTTACAAGCTTTACCTATAACTTTTGGACACAAAGTTGCAATTTGGCTAAGTGAGCTTAATCGTCACTATGAAAGAATTATCGAACTTGAAAAAAGATTATATGTAGGATTAATCGTAGGTGCAGTGGGAACTAAAGCAAGCTTAAGTGACAAGGCTAATGAAGTAGAAAAACTTACTTTAGAAAGCTTAGGTTTAGAAGTTCCTGACATCTCATGGCAACCAGCAAGAGATCGTTTTATTGAGCTTGGTTATGTTTTAGGTAATATCAACGCAACCTTTAACAAAATAGCACATCAACTTTTAATTTTAGCTCATAATGAAATCGATGAAATTGCTGAGCCTTTTGGAAAAGGTCAAGTGGGAAGCTCTACTATGCCTCATAAAAGAAATCCCGCAGTAAGTGAAAACGCAGTGACTGTGAGTAATGCCCTAAGAGCTAATATTGCAATTTTAAGCGATATAGAAAGACATGAGCATGAAAGAGATGGTCAAGTTTGGAAAATGGAATGGAAGCTTTTGCCAGAAGCATTTTTAATGCTTTCAGTAGTATTAGCAAATATGAAATTTGTCTTTGATGATTTAGAAGTTAAAAAAGACAAAATGTTAAAAAATCTTGATACGCTTAATGGCTTTGTATTGGCAGAACGCGTGATGTTTGCTTTGAGTGATCATTATGGTAAGCAACATGCACATGAAATTGTTTATGAAAATGCTATGAGAGGCATAGAAAATCATAAAACTTTTAAAGTTGTTTTACTTGAAGATGAGCGTGTAAGTAAGGTTTTAAGTGAAAAAGACATTGATGTTTTAATGGATGCTACAACTTATGTAGGTTATGCACCAAAATTAGTTGATGAGTTCTTAGAAAAAATCGCTAATGCACAAATTCTAAAGTAGGAAAAAATGTATTTAAGTGAAAAACTAGCCGAATTTATCGTAAATTTAGATTATGAAGCTATTCCTAGTGAAGTAAAACAAAGAGCAAAAGAGCTTATGCTTGATGCACTAGGAACAGCCCTAGCTGCTAAAAATGAAGCTTGTGTTTTAAATGCAACTAAGGCTTTTGAAGCTTTAAGCGTAAATCCTAGTGAAAAAATTTGGAGTGGGGATAAAAAGCTTGATGTAATTTATGCTGCGATGGTAAATGCTATTGCAGCGCATGCCCTTGATTTTGATGATACTCATACTGAAGCTATTTTGCACGCTAGTGCTATTTTAACCCCGCTTTGTTTAACTTATGGATTTAGTGTAAGTAAGGATGGAAAGAAAGTCTTAAAAGCCTTTATTGTTGGTTGGGAAATTGCTGCTAGAGTGGGTATAGCAAGTAAAGGAAGTTTCCACAAATGTGGCTTTCATACTACAGCTATAGCAGGAATTTTTGGTAGTGTGGCTGCAAGTTGTGTTTTACTTGATTTAAACAAAGATCAAATCATCAATGCATTAGGTTTAGCAGGAAGTTTTGCAAGTGGGGTAAATGAGTTTTTATCTAATGGTTCTAATTCTAAAGTTTTACACATAGCTAATGCTTTGAAAAATGGAATTTTGGTAGCAAATTTCGCAAAAGCTAATATGAGTGGTCCTTTGAGTATATTTGAAGGAAGGGATAATATCTTTAGAACTTTTGGCTTAGAAGATAAATGTGATAAAAATGAACTTTGTAAGGGTTTGAATGAAATTTGGCAAGTAATGCAAGTTTCGTTAAAACCTTATCCAAGTTGTCATTTTGCACATGGGCTTATTGATTGTGCTATGAGTTTAAGAAATGATGGCTTAAAAGCACAAGATATCAAAAGTTTGCATTGCTTTGTAGATGAAGTGCCAATTTCATTTATTTGTGATCCAATAGAAGCAAAATACACTCCACAAAGTGCTTATGCGGCCAAATTTTCCATGCCTTTTTTAATGGCTTTAGCGTTTTTTGATGGCAAAATTACTTTAAAATCTTATGAAAATTTAAATAGAGCTGAACTAATAGAATTTGCTAAAAAAATTAGCTATGAGAAGAAAAAATCTAGCGGTTTCCCTAAATACTTTCCAGGACATTTAGAAGCTGTTTTAAATGATGGAAGAGTAATTAAAAAAGATGTGTTTATAAATAAAGGAAATTTTGATAATCCTTTAAGTTTTGATGAATTAAAAGATAAATTTCTTTCTAATGCTAGCATAGCACTTTCTTTAGAAAAGGCTGAGGAATTAGTCAAAAAGCTTCAAAATTTAGAAAATCTAAATGATTTTGATTTCTAGCAATCTCATTTTTTGAGATTGCTTATTATTTTAAAAAATAAATAATTGAATTTTTTATATAATGTCTTATCTTAGTTTTTGTAAGGAAAAACATGACTTTAGATACATTAAAAGACAATGAAGAAGCCTTTATAGTAGGCTTTGAAGCAGATAAACAACTCCAAGCAAGACTTTTTAGTTTTGGTTTTGCAAAAAACAAAAAAGTTAAAAAAATTCGCTCTTCTATAGCAAATTCTACTATTATGGTAGAACTTGATACAACTTGCGTGATTTTACGCTCAAGTGAAGCAAAAATAATACAAATTTCAAAAGAGTTTTAATGAAAGAAATCATCGTTGCTTTAGTAGGTCAGCCAAATGTTGGTAAAAGTTTATTAATTAACGCACTTTGTAAAGCTAATATGAAAGTTGGAAATTTTAGCGGTGTTACGGTTGAAAAGGCTGAGGCTAGATTAATTTATAAAAATTATGAGTTTAAATTTATAGATTTACCAGGAACTTATGCATTAGATGGTTATAGCGAAGAAGAAAAAATTACAAAAGATTTTTTAAAAAAGGGTAAATTTGATCTTGTAGTAAATGTGCTTGATTCTACAAATTTAGAGCGTAATTTGATTTTGAGTGCATCTTTAATAGAAGCTAAAATCAAAATGATTATGGCTTTAAATATGCAAGATGAAGCTAAAAATGAAGGTTTTAGTATAGATTTTAAAATTTTATCCCAACTTCTAAATACACCTTGTCTTGGCGTGTGCGCTAAAACTAAAGAAAATCTAAATGCACTTTTGGATTTAATCATTTCAACCCATGAAGCTAAATTTGAAGCTAAAGAGCGTGTTTATAGCGATATCATAGAAGAAGAACTTGCAAAAATAAGTGAATTTTTAAATCAAAATGAAATTACTTATTTAGATTTTTCTACAAAAGATTTGGCACTTGCTTTACTTAAAAATGAAGCCAATATAGTCATTTCGCACGCTTTGAGAAAAATACTTGATGAAGCTTTAGAAAAAATTTATATGGCATATCATAGCAAAGATATGGAAAGTATTTTTAAAGAAGAGCTAATTGCTTTTGCAAATGGTATATGTGTTAAGGTTTTAAGCAAGAGTGTTAAGTATAAAAATCATACCAAAGAAATAGATTCTATTTTAATTAATAAATTTTTAGGAATTCCTATATTTTTGTTTTTTATGTGGGCTTTATTTCAACTAACCTTTACTTTAGGTCAAATCCCTATGGATTATATAGAAATGTTTTTTGCTAATTTAGGTGATATGGTAAAAAATAATATTAGCAATGAATTTATCGCTTCAGCCTTAGCTGATGGTGTTTTAGGTGGGGTTGGTGCAGTTATAACTTTTTTACCAAATATTATGATTTTATTTTTTGGTATAGCCTTGCTTGAAACAACTGGATATATGGCTAGGGTTGCATTTTTATTAGATGGAATTTTATATAAATTTGGCTTGCATGGTAAAAGTTTCATCCCTTTAATCACGGGTTTTGGTTGCTCAGTACCTGCATTTATGGCTACAAGAACTTTAAAAAATAAAAAAGATAGATTATTAACTCTTTTTATTATTAATTTTATGAGTTGTGGTGCAAGGCTTCCTGTATATGTGCTTTTTGTTGGAGTGTTTTTTCCTGCTGATGTGGCAGGAAATTATCTTTTTGGGATTTATCTTTTGGGTGCGTTTTTGGGTTTGATTGCAGCTAAAATTTTAAGAATGAGTGCTTTTAAAGGACAAGATGAACCCTTTGTAATGGAAATGCCAAAATATAGAATGCCAAATTGGAATTTGGTATGGTTTATGGTGTTTAACAAAGCCAAAATGTATTTAAAAAAAGCAGGAACATTTATTTTGATAGCTTCTTTACTTATTTGGTTTGCGAGTAATTTTCCTGCACAAGAAAATAATACTCAAGATGCTTTAACTCAAGAGCTTCAGATAGAAAATAGTTATCTTGGACAATTTGGCAAAGCAATAGAGCCTATTTTTGCACCACTTGGCTTTGATTGGAAACTTAGTGTATCTTTGGTAAGTGGTTTAGCGGCTAAAGAAGTGATGATTTCTACTATGGGCGTGCTTTATTCTTTAGGCGATGAAGTTGATGAGACAAGTTTAAATTTACAAGAGGCTATAAAAGAAAACATCCCTTTTAGCACAGCAGTAGCTTTTATACTTTTTGTTATGATTTATAATCCTTGTTTTGCAGCAACTATAGTTTTTGCTAAAGAAGCAGGAAATAAAAAGTATGTATGGTATCTTTTTATATTCACATCTTTATGTGCGTATTTGATCGCTTTTTTTGGGATTAATATTGCTAAATTGATAATTTAATCATCTTTATGATGATTAAATTTCCATTTTTTGCTCTAAAGAGTGTTGCCAAAAGGCCGTTTCAAGTCTTATAGTAGTATAAAAAATTTCGTTTAATTTTTTAAATTTTTCTTCGCTAATGCTATTTGCATAAGAATTAAAAAAATCTTTAAATTCTTTAATTTCATCTTGAAATTCTTTTCCCGCATAGGTTAAAATCCACTCTTTGTAAGGATGATTTTCTAAGCTTTGTTTATCAAGTCCTTTATAAATTTCTTCTCCTATATATGCATAGCCTATAGCACAAGCACTCAAAGCACATAGCATATCTAAATAATCTCCATTTTGTCCCACACTTAGTAAGTACCTTGTATAAGCAATATTGGTTAAACTTTCATCTTTATAGTCTAGTTTTTCTACATCAATACCTAGCTTTAAAATACTTCTATGAAGCTCTAATTCTCCTTCTAAAGTGTAGTTTTGATTTTTAATAGCAAATTGAATTTCTTGAGCATTATTTGCATTTAAAGCAAGCAAAGCATAGCATTTTGCATAATTATTTAAAAAGATATAATCTTGTTTAAGATAAAACAAAAATGTATCTTTTTCTAAAGTGCCATTTTGAAGTTTTTTTACAAATTCATGATAGATGTATTGATCCCAAGTTTTTTTATTTTCTTTTATAAGTTTATCTAAAAGCATAAATTTCCTTTGCTAAAATTTAAGCTTTTATTTAAACACAGATAATTAAATTTTTCGTAATAATCTTTAATTTTTAACTTTTTAAACAAGAAATTTATTTTTTTATTGTAAAATGTTGTTTAATTTTTTAAACTAGGAGATAAAAATGGCAATTTTTGATGATGTAAAAAAAGTAGTTGTTGAGCAACTTAGTGTTGATGAAGATGCAGTTAAAATGGAATCTAAAATCATTGAAGATTTAGGTGCAGATTCTTTAGATGTTGTTGAATTAGTTATGGCTTTAGAAGAAAAATTTGATGTAGAAATTCCAGACAGTGATGCTGAAAAACTAGTAAAAATCGAAGATGTTGTTAATTATATAGAAAATCTTCAAAAATAATTTTAATTTTTAATAAGGAGTGCGGTTTGAAACGCGTTGTAGTAACAGGTATAGGAATGATCAATGCCCTTGGTTTAGACAAAGATAGCTCATTTAAAGCAATTTGTGATGGTAAAAGTGGCGTTGATAAAATCACTCTTTTTGATACCACTGATTTTCCAGTGCAAATTGCTGCTGAAGTAAAAAATTTTGATCCTTTAAGTGTCTGTGATGCTAAAGAGGTTAAAAAAATAGATCGTTTTATACAACTTGGTATTAAAGCAGCAAGAGAAGCTATGGAAGATGCTAAATTTGATGAAACTTTAAACAAAGAAGAATTTGGTGTAGTTTCAGCAGCTGGTATAGGTGGTTTACCAAATATAGAAAAAAATTCCGTTACTTGCGCACAGCGTGGACCACGCAAAATAACTCCTTTTTTCATACCATCAGCTTTGGTTAATATGCTTGGTGGGATTGTATCAATCGAGCATGGATTACAAGGACCAAATATCTCATGCGTGACTGCTTGTGCAGCAGGAACTCATGCTATAGGCGAAGCATATAAAAGCATAGCTTTAGGCAATGCAGATAAAATGCTTGTAGTAGGTGCTGAAGCAGCTATTTGTGCTGTAGGTATAGGTGGCTTTGCTGCTATGAAAGCTCTTTCTACTAGAAATGATGATCCAGCTAAGGCTTCAAGACCATTTGATAAAGAAAGAGATGGTTTTGTAATGGGTGAGGGTGCTGGTGCTTTAGTGTTTGAAGAGTATGAGGCTGCTAAAAAGCGTGGAGCTAAAATTTATGCTGAGTTGGTAGGTTTTGGCGAAAGTGCAGATGCACATCATATCACTTCACCTACTTTAGAAGGGCCATTGCGTGCTATGAAAAAAGCCTTAAAAATGGCAGGAAATCCAAAAGTAGATTATATTAATGCACACGGAACTTCTACTCCAGTAAATGATAAAAATGAAACAGCAGCTATTAAAGAACTTTTCAAAGATCAAATTCCTTTAGTTAGTTCTACAAAAGGTCAAACAGGCCATTGTTTGGGTGCTGCTGGTGCTATTGAAGCTGTTATTTCTTTAATGGTGCTTGATCAAGGTGTATTACCGCCAACTATCAATCAAATCGTAGCAGATGAAAATTGTGATCTTGACTATATACCAAATACTGCAAGAAAAAACGAAGTTAATGTAGTAATGAGCAATTCTTTTGGTTTTGGTGGAACAAATGGTTGTGTGATCTTCAAAAAAGTAGATTAATATGGCTTCTTATTTAGATTTTGAAAAAAATATTCAGCAAATTGATGAGGATTTAGCAAATGCTAAAATCAAAGGCGATGATGAAGCAGTAAAAATTTTAGAAAAAAACCTTGAAAAAGAAACTCAAAAAGTTTATAAAAATTTAAGCGATTACCAACGCTTACAGCTTGCAAGACATCCTGATCGTCCTTATGCGCTTGATTATATTCAAGCTATACTAAGTGACGCTTATGAAATTCATGGCGATCGTGCTTTTAGAGATGATCCTGCTATTGTGTGTTATGCAGGTTATATAGGTGGGAAAAAAATTATTGTTATAGGTGAGCAAAAAGGTAGAGGTACTAAAGATAAGCTTCATAGAAATTTTGGTATGCCTCATCCTGAAGGTTATAGAAAAGCTCTAAGAGTGGCAAAAATGGCTGAAAAATTTGACATACCGGTATTGTTTTTAGTGGATACTCCAGGTGCTTACCCAGGAGTGGGTGCTGAAGAGCGTGGTCAAAGTGAGGCTATAGCTAGAAATTTATATGAGTTAAGCGCCCTTAAAACAATCACTATAGCAGTAGTTATAGGCGAAGGTGGAAGTGGTGGTGCTTTAGCTATAGGAGTAGCTGATAAACTTGCTATGATGAAAAATTCAGTTTTTTCTGTGATTTCACCTGAGGGTTGTGCTGCTATTTTATGGAATGATCCATCAAAAAGTGAAGCTGCTACTAAGGCGATGAAAGTAACTGCTGATGATTTAAAAACCCAAGGTTTAATAGATGATGTCATCGAAGAGCCAATGAGTGGAGCTCATAGAGATAAAGAAAACGCGATAAAAAATTTAAGTGATTATGTCTTAAAGGCTATAGAAGAGTTAGAACAATACGATAAACGCGAATTAGCTGCATTAAGAATGCAAAAAATCTTTAAATTTGGAGCTTTTGCTGAATGATTTGCATTTTTATGCAAATTTCAACTTTTTTTAAAAAAACTATTGTATAATTACAACTTCAATTCAGTGGTTGGATAGCTCAGTCGGTAGAGCAGCAGACTGAAAATCTGCGTGTCGGCAGTTCGATTCTGCCTCTAACCACCATCTTCATTTTCTATTATAAAAATCATCTAATTTTTGAAGTTCATTTTCACTAAATCCTGCTTGTATTCTAGCTGTTTTATTATATACTTTTCCTAAAAGATTAAATTCTTTATATTTGGCGCAAAGATCAAGGTAATCATCATTTTCATTTTTTGCATAATTCCACCAAAAATCTCCTTTATTTACATGTTTAATCTCATCATTTAATATAATGGTAAAAATTTCACCAAATAAACTTTTTATAGGATGATTAGTTGTGTTTAATTTTTCTAAGACAAAAGGATTGGCATCAAGTCCTTTTGCTTCAAGTCCTCTATGCACTATGCCCATTCTATGAGCAAGATTATCTTTGGTTAAAAATAAGGCTTTTTCAAGATTATCATGAGCATGAAAATCTCCATATTTAAAACCAAGTTCATTTAAAGTTTTTTCTAAAAGTAAAAAATGCTTAATTTCCTCATCAGCTACCTCAAGCCAATCTTGATAAAATTTCAATGGCAAATTTTTAAATCTATAACTAGCATCTAAGGCCAAATTTATAGCACTATATTCTATATGTGCAACTGAATGTAATATTTTAGCTAAAGATAAAGTGCTATTTGCTTCTTTTGGACGCTTTATTTTCATAGGATGAAGGATTTTAACTTGTGAGTTTTCATAAATGATCGCTTCATGTGAATGATTAAAATCATATAAATTAGCTTTAAAATTTTCATAAAATTCATTAAATAATTCAATCTTTTTAAAAATATCTTTGTGATATAAAATTTTTTCTAATTCCTCAAAAAAATTTCTTTTCATTTTTAAACCTTGTTAAATATTATATAAGATAAAAAAGTATAATATAAAAATTTTGAAAATTTAAAAAGGTTTGCTAAAAATATGTTTAATGTCATACATGCTCTTTTTTTTAGAGAGTTAAAGACAAGATTTGGTATTAATAAATATTTGGGCTATTTTTGGGTAATCGGAGAGCCTATGATGGTAGTTTTGGTAATCACTTCTATTATAACAGCTATTAGAGAATTTCATCATCAAATCATGCCCGAGGGTGTTTCTATCTTTTTATTTTTAGCAGTAGGGATTATACCTTTTTTTATGTTTAGAAGTATTATTACTCAGCTTTTAAATGGTATAGGATCAAATTTAACTCTTTTTGCTTATAAACCTATTCGTCCCATACATGTTTTTATCGCAAGAGCATTGCTTGAGTTTTGTATTTATTTTACTATTTTTATTTGTGTGATGTTTTTAGCTGGATGGTTTTTGCATATGCAAGTTATACCTAAACACTTTTTAGAAGTGATGTTTTCACTTTTTTTACTTATAGTGTTTGGTTTTGCTATGGGGATGTGTTTTGCTATAGCAGGACATTTTGCAGAACCTTTAAAAATGGCATTGGGTTATTTAAATACTGTTTTATATTGGACTTCTTTGGTGGTATTTCCTGTTTGGATAGTTCCAAAACCTATTTTAGACATTTTGTATTACAATCCACTTTTACATATTATGGAACTTTTAAAATATAATTTTTTTCAAAATTATCCATTGCTTGATGATTATAATTACTATTATCCTATTGCATGTTTAAGTGTGATTTTGTTTTTGGGATTGTTTTTTTATCATTTTACTAGAGAAAAGTTGATAGCGGTGCGATGATAAAATTAGTTAATTTAACAAAATCTTTTCCTTTACGCAATGGTGGAAGGCATTATGTTTTTAAAAACTTAAGTTTTGAGTTCCCTGAAAATTGCAGTATAGGTTTAATGGGACGCAATGGTGCTGGAAAATCAACCTTAATGAAACTTTTAAGCGGCTCCTTGCTTCCTGATAGAGGCAAGATTATCACTAATAAAAAACTATCTTGGCCTCTAGGCTTAGCAGGTGCGTTTCAACACAGACTCTCAGCAAGAGATAATGCACGCTTTGTAGCTAGAGTATATGGTTACAAAGGAAAGGCTTTAGAGGAAAAGATTAAATTTGTGGAAGATTTTGCTGAGCTTGGTAAATTTTTTGATGAGCCTATGAATACTTATTCAGCAGGTATGAGTGCTAGAATATCTTTTGGCTTAAGTATGGCTTTTGATTTTGATTATTATTTAATTGACGAAGCAGGTGCTGTGGGAGATCCTAAATTTAGAGAAAAAAGCTCTAAAATCTATAAAGAAAAGCTAAGCCAGTCAAAAGTTATCATGGTTTCACATAATGTAGCTGAAATTAAACAATGGTGTGATAAAATTATATTCATGCAAGATGGACAAGCTACTATATATGATGATGTAGATGAGGGTATAGCGGTGTATCAAGGAAAAATAAATGCAAAATGAGTTATTAAAAAAACTTAAAAATTTAGAAATATTTAATTCTTTTAAAATAGTATTGATTTTGACAGCATTTGTTGTATTTTATTATATTTTTATAGCAGCAAATCGCTATGTGAGTGAAAGCGTTTTAAGTGTGAAATCAACCACAGGAGATAGCGGGGCTATTACTGGAATTGCCGCATTTTTGACTAATAATTCTTTTTCAAGCGAGGATATTAATTATTTAAAATCTTATATTCACTCTTTAGATATGTTAAATATCTTAGAAGAAAAAGTTCAAATTCGTGAGTTATATCAAAAACAAAAACTTGATTTTTTTTATAGTATTTCCTCATCAGCCAATCAGGAAGAGTTTTTAAAGTATTATCAAAACCGTGTTAAAATTACTCAAGAAAACTCAGCTAATGGGCTTTTGCGTGTAGAAGTTGAAGGCTTTGATCCACAAAGTACACATTTGATAGCTTCAACTATAGTTAAAGAAAGTGAAAAATTTATCAATGAAATTTCACACAAAGCCGCAAGAGATCAAATGCAATTTGCCGAAGAAGAGCTTTTGCAGTTTAAAAAAAGATATCAAAAGGCTAAAGATGAACTTTTAGCTTTTCAAAACAAATATGGAGTATTTGATCCGCTCAAACAAGCAGAAGGCACTCTAAAACTCATAGCTGAACTTGAATCAAAAATAGCAGCCAAAGAAGCTGAGCTTTTAATGATGCAAAGTTATATAAATGATAATGCACCACAAATTGTTACTATAAAAAGTGAAATCACAGCTTTAAAAAAACAACTTCAAAAAGAAAAATCCAAAGTTTCATCCCCAAAATCCTCTCAAAAACTCAACGATCTTGCAGCTAAATTCCAAGATCTAACCATAGAAGTAGGTTTTGCAGAAAGTGCCTATAAAGCCGCATTAAAAGCTTATGAGAGTGCTAGGATAGAAGCTTTAAGAAAGATAAAGCAGGTGGTTATAGTGCAAAGTCCAAGTTTACCTCAAAGTGCTAAATATCCAGAAGCTTTGTATAATGTACTCACAGCTTTTATGATTTTATCTTTGATTTATGGAATTGTTAAATTTATTAAAATGATTATAGAGGAGCATAGATACTAATGAGAAAGATATTTTTATTTTTACTTTTACCTTTGTTTTTATTTTCAGCGGTAGATGTTTCTCAAATCGCAAAAATTCAAAATCAACCGTTAACTCCATCTTTAGAGCCACAAATTATAAATTATGATAACAATCAAAGTGATTTTAACCAAACTCAAACTCCGATAACTAAAGTTTTTGGTGCGCATTTGTTTAATGGAAACTTTACTAAATTTACCCAACATGTTTATAATCCTGATTATAAACTAGCAGTAGGCGATAGGATTAATGTAAAAATTTGGGGTGCAGTAGAGTTTATACAAACTTTAACAGTAGATTCTCAAGGAAATATTTTTATACCAAAAGTAGGAGCTATTAATCTTTTGGGTGTGAAAAATAGTGCTTTAGTGCAAGTCATTACAAAAGCTATTAATAAAATCTATAAAAGCAATGTCTATGTGTATGCGGATATGGATATTTATCAAAATGTATCGGTATTTGTTACAGGAAATGTGAATCAACCTGGTCTTTATCAAGGACTAAGTTCAGATTCTATTATACAGTATTTAGATAAAGCTAGTGGAATTAATTTAGAATATGGTAGTTTTAGAGATATTCAAATTTTAAGAGATAATAAAGTTATTAAAAAGATAGATTTATATGACTTTTTACTTAAAGGCCAGCTTGATCTTTTCCCTTTTAGAATGGGTGATGTGATTTTGGTAGGTAGTGTGCAAAAGTATGTTTTTGTAGAAGGAGATGTGCAAAAGCCTTTTAGATTTGAGTTAAGTAATGATATTTTAAATTTAGAAGATATAGCTAGAGTTGCAGGAGCTAAACCTATAGTAACTAATGCTGTGGTAAAAAGCTATAGAGATGATCATAAATTACATGTAGATGCGTATAGTAAAAAGCAGTTTTTGGGTGTGAAGTTATACAATGGTGATGAGATAGAGTTTAGACCTGATTATACTGCGCAAAATATTAGCATTAGCATAGAAGGTGAGCATAGTGGTTTGCACTCGGTGGTGATAAAAAAAGGCACAACTTTAGCTGAACTTGCTAAAATGATTACAGTTAATGATCAATCAAACATCAATGCCTTACAGGTTTTTAGAAAAAGTGTAGCAGCTACTCAAAAACAACTTATAGAAGCTCAGCTTAAAGAGCTTGAAACACTAGCTCTAACAAGCTCTTCAGTTAATGCTGAGCAAGCTAGCATTAGAGCTACTCAAGCTAAAACGATTTTAGAATTTATTGCGCGTGCAAAACAAGCTCAACCAAAAGGACAAATCGTTATAGACAATATCAAAGCGTATAATTCTATAGTATTAGAAGAAGGTGATGTAGTAAATGTACCTAGTAAAAATAATCTTGTTTTAGTTCAAGGTGAAGTTTCTATACCGGGTGCATTTGTGTATATGGATAAAGAAAAATTAAGATATTATATTAACCTAGCAGGTGGTTTTAGTGATAGAGCAGATATATCAAGAGTTTTAGTAATCAATGCTAATGGTAAAGCAACTAAATACAGTGGTAGAAGCTCAGCAGATATCAAAGCAGGAGATTCTATTTTAGTTTTACCAAAAGTAGATAGTCAAAATTTACAAATCTTTAGCATGTTAACACAAATTTTATACCAAATAGCTATTGCAACTAATGTAGTGTTAAATATATAGGAATTTAGATGAACCAAATAGATGCGATTAAAATAGCCAAAGAAGTTTTCGAGATAGAATCAAAAACGATTTTAGATTTATGTGATAACTTAGATGAAGATTTTAATAAAGCCATCGAGTTGATTTTATCTATCAGAGGTAGATGTGTAGTAAGTGGTATGGGCAAGTCAGGCCATATAGGAGCTAAGATAGCTGCAACCTTAGCTAGCACAGGTACCCCGAGCTTTTTTATGCATCCGGGTGAAGCATTACATGGAGATCTTGGTATGCTTACAAGCGAGGATGTGCTTTTGGCTATTTCAAATTCAGGAGAAACTGAAGAGGTTTTAAAGCTCATACCAGTGATTAAAAAAAGAAAAATTCCTTTGATCGTCATGGCGGGAAATCAAAATTCTACTTTAGCTAAGCAAGCAGATATTTTTATAAACATAGCAGTAAAAAAAGAAGCTTGCCCACTCCAGCTTGCTCCTACTTCTTCTACCACGGCTACTTTAGCGATGGGTGATGCTATAGCAGTAGCTTTGATGAGAGCAAGGAATTTTAGACCTGATGATTTTGCTTTATTTCACCCAGGAGGAAGTTTAGGTAGAAAGCTTTTAACTAGGGTGGGTGATTTGATGGTGTCAAATAATCTACCTATGGTAAACCCTGAGAGTGAATTTAATGAGTTAGTTGATGTGATGACTAGTGGCAAATTAGGACTTTGTATAGTGCTTGAAAATAAAAAGCTAGTCGGGATTATCACAGATGGAGACTTAAGAAGAGCTTTAAGGGCAAACGGTAAGCCAAGATTTGATTTTAAAGCTAAAGAAATCATGAGTGAAAAACCTAAAACTATAGAAGCAAGTGCTATGGCAAGCGAAGCAGAAGAGCTTATGCTAAAACATAAAATCAAAGAAATAGTTGTCACTCAAGATGAAAAAATAGTAGGCATTATACAACTTTATGCGATAGGGAATGTCTAGTGATTACAGTTATTACATTTGGAACTTTTGATTTATTTCATTATGGTCATTTAAGAATTTTAGAAAGAGCTAGCGGTTTAGGTGATAAACTTATAGTGGGTGTTTCTTCAGATATGTTGAATTTTGTAAAAAAAGGAAGAAAACCTATCTGTAATGAACGTGAGAGAATGAAGATTATTTCGGCATTAAAATGTGTTAATGAAGTTTTTTTAGAAGAGTCTTTAGAACTTAAGGAAGAATATATTAAAAAATATCAAGCAGATGTTTTAGTCATGGGCGATGATTGGAAAGGAAAATTTGACTATTTTAATAAAATTTGTGATGTTGTGTATTTAGAAAGAACACCTAGTATCTCTACTACTGAAATTATAGAAATGATTAAGACATGACTTTTAAGGCGGGTTTACAAAAAGTCTTAAGAGACTCTAAAGGACTCTTTTTTATACAAAAAATTTTAGCATTTTATATAGTTTTATTAATACAAAAAAAAACAAATCACATAAGATTGCTGACTTTTTTTAAAATTTGTGTTTTTATGCGACAAAAAATAGTATTTTATTATCAAGCTGAGTTTGATTTTTACCACCATGAATATTCTAAAGCACTTAAACATATTGATTATTTTTTGAAATTTTATCCTAAGCATATAGAGGCTAAATACCTTAAGGCTCAAATATTATTTTTATGTGATAAAAAGCAAGAAGCATGGGAAATTTTAATTGACTGTTTAAACCAAACAAAGAGATTAAAAACTTGGTTATTTTTAAGTAAGATGATTGAAAATCAAAATGATGTTGATAAATTGGAGAAATTATATCTAAAATATAAGCAAGGTTATTCTCAAAAAGAGCAAGTGGTGATAAATAAATATCTAATAACTGTTTTTAAAAAAAACCACAACTATATTCGAGCTAAAGAATATATAAAAAAAATTATAATGCAACATCCGTTAGAAGTTGTGAGTAAAAAAAGTAAAATGATAAAACAGGATGCAATAAATGCTTTAAGAGATATAAAAATAGTTTTTGATAATATCGGTATTGATTTCTTTCTAGTTAGTGGTACGTTTTTAGGATGTATTAGAGAAGGTGATTTTTTAGGTCATGATTATGATATTGACATTGGAATTTGGAGTGAGGATTATAATGATGAAATAAAAAATAAAATTTTAGAATATGGAGTTTTTATACAGTATGATTTAAATTGGATTGGAGGTTTAAAATTAAAACATATTAATGGTGTAAAAATAGATGTTTTTTTGCATTTTAAAGAGTATGATAAAATATATCACCAAGGAGAAGTGACCAAGTGGTACAATACTACATTTCAGTTGCAAAAGTATAATTTTATGGGTGATGAATATTATGGATTTGAAGATTTTGATAAATATTTAAGTGAAAATTATGGAAATTGGAAAATAAAAAAAATAGATTTTGATAATATTTTAGATACTCCAAATGCTGTTATTATGAACAACAATGCATTTGTTATTCATTTATATCAACTATTGATGAGTCAATATGCAAAAAACAATAAAAATAAAATTTTATCTTATTTAGAACAATTTAAAGAAAAAATATAGAGAGGAAATATTTGATGTATTGGATTTATTATTTTTTAGGTATGTGGTACTATCAAAAAAATAAAGATTATAAAAAAGCTCAAAGTTATTTTTTAAGGGCGCTAAAAAGAAGAGAAAAACAAGCAAAGTGTAACTTTAAACTTGGTATGAGTTATTTTAAGCTAAAGCAGTGGAAAGAAGCAAATGAATTTATTTCTAAAGCTTTGACTATAGATCCATCAAAAAAATCTTGGGAGATTCAATTAAAACAAACAGAAAATCATCTAAACAATATGTTTTTTAGACCACAAAAATTGTGGTGGAAGGAAGTTGAGGATTTAAAAAGGCAAATCCAAGATAAAGGAAAAAATTTTTTTATATGTAAAGATCTTGCAATAGCTCTTGAAAATATGAAAAGATATTATGAGGCTGCAAGTTATTATGAGCAAGCTATTGAGCTTAGTGACAGACATGATCCTATGTTGTATTATAAATTAGGTTATTGTTGTGAAAACAAAGGACATGATAGTGAGCCACGTGTTGAGTTAGCACAAAAATATTACAATAAAGCCATCAAGTATGATGATAAGCTTGATGCAAAAAAATTTGGTATCGGTGTTTTTCATGAGAATCAAGGGCTTTGGAAAGAAGCAAATGAAGCATATTTAGAGTATTATAAGCAAATACAATCGCTAGAAAATGAGGATTTATTATATAAAATAGCATTTAGTTTTGAAAAGTTGTATGATTGGAATAACGCTGAAATTTATTATAAAGAAATCTTAAAATATAACTATCAAAATTCACATGTGCATTATAGATTAGCTTATGTATTAGAAAGACAAAATAAACTAGAAGAGTGTCTTATTTACTATAAAGAGTGCTCTAAAAGAGCAAGTGAATTTCCTCGAAAAGTTTTTTTCAAAATAGGAGAAATTTCAACTAAATTAGATCGATCAAAAGAAGCTGCAAAATTTTTTTCATACACACGAGATTATAAAGATATGAGTGACTATAAAGATGTTAGTTTTCAAAAGAATACTTATTTTTATCAAAAATGCATTTATGCAGAATTTTATGAAAGTGAAGAAATTGTAGATACCTTTATTTTATATCAATCTCATACAGCAAAAAACATGTCGTGCAATTCATATGCTATTTTTAAATATTTATTGCAACTTGATGATTTTAGAAATTATATTCATATATGGGCTGTTGATGATACTGAAAGTATTCCTAAAAAATATAAAAGGTTAAAGAATGTTATTTTGGTAAAACCTGGTAGTGTATTGTATTTGAAATATTTAGCATGCGCAAAATACTTAATTAATTCTGGTTCTTTTTTTAGATTTTTTATTAGAAAGAAAGGGCAAAAATATTTAGCTACTTGGCATGGAACACCTTTAAAATTTTTAGGTAAAGATATGAAAAGAGGATTTTTAGATTATGAGGTTACTCAAAAAGATTTTTTACAATCTACTCATATTATCGTACCTAATAAACACACAGCAAAAGTACTGATTGATAGACATGATATAAGTGAGATTTATTCAGGAATGGTATATGAGAGTGGTTATCCAAGAATAGATACTATTATAAATATTACAGATATGGAGAAAAAATCGATAAAAAAACAATTAGGGGTTGAAGAAGATAAAAAAATTATTCTCTATGCACCGACATATAGAAATTCTTTTGAAAAAGCTGAAGTGAATTTTAAACAAGTGTGTAAGGATATTGAAGTATTACAGAAAAATACGAATTATATAGTTTTATATCGAGGTCACTATGCAACAGAAAAAAATACTAATATTTTACATGTTCCAAGGGATATAGATACTAATGAGCTTTTAGCTATTGTAGATGTTTTAATTACTGATTATTCATCAATATTCTTTGATTTTATGGTATTAGAGCGACCTATTATATTCTATGGGTATGATTATGAACGGTATAAGAATGAACATGGATTATATTTTGACTATGCAAAATTGGAATGTCAAAACTGTTTAAATATATTTGAAGTCATAAGAAAGCTGAATGATCCAGTTGAGTTGAAAAAATGTATTATTAAGTCAGATATTGCTCAAAATTTTATTGGTTATGAAGATGGAAGTGCCACAAAAAGAGTAGTTGATATGTTCTTTTTTGATGCATATGATAGTGATAGAATTTACAAAAAAAATATTACTGAAAAAAAACAGATTCTTATTTCTTCTGGATTGTTTGCAAAAAATGGTATCACAAGTTCTTTTTTAAATTTTATTAATGCTATTGATTTAAATTCTTACTCTATTTATTTGGCCGTTGATACTGGGCAATTGAGAGAGAAAAAAGAAGTTGTTGAAAAATTAAGAAAGTTAAATGAAAAAATTTATATCTTAGGTAATCCGAATATTATTAGCCAAACAATAGAAGAAAGCTATTTGCTAAATCATCCAGTTTGTAAAATTTCAAGAGCTAATGAAGTTCAAGAAAAAATTTTTTCTAATATTTTTTCACGGGATTTTAAATGTTTATATGGAGAATCTAAGTTTGATGCAGTGATTAGTTTTGATGGATATAGTGAGCTTTGGGCCTATAGGTTTGCTTATGCTGAGACTAATGCAAAAAAAATCATTTACTTGCATAATGATATGCTGGGCGAGTATAATTTAAGATTTCCTTATCTTGAAAAAATTTTTAATGTGTATAAATATTTTGATCATATTTTTTCAGTATCACAAGAATTAAGCGATTTAAATAGAGACAATTTATCATCATTATATAATATTTCAAGGCATAAATTTGATTATATGAATAATATAATTAATGATTATGATATTTTATTTAAAAGTAATTTTAGATTAGAGTGTCAAGAAGACGAAAGACTATATGAAAAAGGTTATAAAGTATTTATCACAATTGGTAGGCTTTCTCCTGAAAAAAATCATATTAATCTAATTCAAGCATTTAGCAAATTTCATCAAAATTATTCCAAAACTAGACTTATTATATTGGGAGATGGGCCATTAAAAGAAGAATTGCAAGAATATATCCGTAAAAACAATCTAAGTGATTGTGTTTTTATGTTGGGAATTAAAAGCAATCCATGCGCATACTTAAAAAAAGCAGACTGTTTTGTATTGAGCTCATTACATGAAGGACAACCTATGGTTTTGTTGGAGTCATTGGTATTGTCAAAGCCAATTGTTGCAACTAATATATTGGGAAATAAATCTGTCTTAAAAAATTTTGGAGGAATTTTAGTAGAAAAAGATGTAGAAGGTATAATATCGGGGTTAAATAGCTTTATGAAAGGACATGTAGATGTAATAAAATTTGACCCTAAAAAATATAATCAAGAAATATTGAATAAATTTAATAGACTTTTTAAAGTTAAAGCTGTAGTAGCTTTAAAAGAGAAAAATAAAATTAATACACCATGCATCATCATGGCAAAACCTGATGGTTTTGGAATGAGATTGTTTTCTTTAATGGCTGGAATGATTATAGCGGATAAAATTGGCTTCTCATTTTATTTTAAATGGGGGAATATTGAAGATGTCATCGGGAATATTGGTGAAATGTTTAGTTCAAAAAATCATATACCATTTGCATTGGGTAAAGTAGAGGAAATTTTTGGTGAAAAATTTATACATCAATATTATATTGAAAATCAAGAGGTAAAATCAAATCATGGTTTCGGAATACATCGAAAATGTAAAAATTTTGACGATATTCAAAATAGTTATTACGAACAGCCTTGGGGTTGGTATTCTCCAGGAATTGAAGGTGGGGCACTGAGTCAATGGATTGATGGTTATGAAGAGAGGCAATGTTATAAGGATTTTGGACGAATTTATAAGAAAATTCAATTCTCTGAAAAATTTTCTAATATTATCAACGATGCGCAAAATGTAGCTGACAATATAGGAGAATTTATTTCAATACATATTAGAGGAGGAGATATAGTTTTTTCTTCTAATTATAAACAAACTTCATTGTATGGTTTTGTCGGAGATAAATATTTTCCATATGAAATCGCAATTGATATTATTGAAAATGAGCTTCAAAATAATCACAGAATTATTATATTTAGTCAAGATATAAATTCTAGCAAAAGTTTAATAGAGTATTTTAAAGATTCTAGAGTGTTATTGGCAGATACTTTTGCTAGTAAATATAATAATGTAACCCAAAGAGCATTTTTTGAAATAAATTTAATGTCACATTCTATGTTAATATATACACCTGGAATCTCATTGCAAAAATCCGCTTTTTCTCAATGTGCCTCTTTTATTTCTGGAGTAAAAAAGGATATATCTTATCATGAGTTATTTACTAAGCAGCAGCAGTTTGATATTTTAAATAAAAATATTCAAAAAATTAAGCTCGATGTTTTATATAAGTCAATGTCTTATTTTAGGTTGTTTCAGCTCTCGGTAGAATTAGATTGTGATACAAATGTTTCTTTGGGATATCTTGATCAAGCAATAGAATGTGATAAAACAAACATTGGCTGGATTATACAAAAAATACATTTAATGCTTATTAAGCAGGATTATAATAAAATGGAAGAATATATATATAGAGAAATAGAAAATAGAGAAGAGCAATTTTTTAATATATTGTTTATGTTTAATGGTAGAGTTTATCAGTATATATGTGATAATTTATTAGAAATTAAGAAATACGAGAATTATCCTTATATTTGTTATTTAATTGTTAAAATTTATCTCTTTAGAAAAGACAAGCAACATGCACTAGATATATTGGAAAAATATTGGAAAAAACACAAGATTTTAAAAGATGAGCTTGAGAGATATAGAGGATAGTTGTGGATAAAAAAATTGCAGTACATTTATTTGGACATTTGAGAACTTATAAACAAACATACAAAAGTTTTTTTGAACATGTTATAAAACCTAACCAACAAGATGGATGGGATATGGATGTTTTTTTACATACTTGGGATGAATTTGATAGTGGAAAATCTTGGTCAAAACATTGGTATATGGATTTATCTGGTGTAAAGTTGAGTAAATTTGATATTGAGGAAATGGTGGGTATATATCATCCTAAAAAGTATTGCGTAGAAAGATATCCAGAGGATTCTAATGTTTATGGTATGTATATAACCTTAGAGAAGGTTAATAATCTTAAGTTAGATTACGAAAAAGAAGCTAAAATTAAATATAATTATCATCTATATACTAGACCGGATATTATGTTTTTTAAACCTTTTAGAATTAATACTTTTTTGAAGGTTTATGGTGCTAGTAGAAATTGTCATAATGGTTGGGAGGGTGTATTTCGTAACTTTCCATTGCCAAAAAAAACTAATTTTTGTTCCTCTAATGCTTTTAGATTTGAATTATTGGATTCGAGAATGCCAAATGAAGGCGATTTAATTTGGTTTAATAATTTTGGCACAGAGCCTCTTCATCCACATGAAGCATTTTTACACGATCCAAGTGTTTTTAATATATTTGTAAAATACAGGTGGGAATTTGAATTTAGACCTTGGCGTAGCAATATGAAGAAAATAGACCCATTTGTTGAAGTTAGGCAATCCCAGCTTGATGATTTGATGAATCAGATAAACGCTTTTAAAAATAAAAAATATTTTGATGAACTTATATTACACGATGTAAATTTAAAAAAAAAGCAACTTAAAATTGCTAATTTAGAACAAGACCTAGTTAATAAAAAGTTAAAAACAAGAATAATAGAGAAGCGCTTGAAGAATAAAGAAATTACAGTTAAAATTTTTGATGGAAGTGATGTATTAAAAGCTTCAGCCAAAGCAAGAATTCAAAACCAACTTTCTTATAAACTAGGTCAAGCTATGATAGTTAATTCTAAATCTATACTAGGTTATATAAGAATGCCTTTTGTATTATCTTACATCAAAGATAAACACAAACAAGAACAAAAAATCTATCAAGAAAAAATAAAAAAAGATCCCTCATTAGCGTTACCTCCATTAGAATCTTACCCTGATTATCAAGAAGCTTTAAGGTTTAAAAATCATCTCTCTTACAAATTAGGACAAGCTCTTATACAAGCTAATAAAACTTGGTATGGGGGGGGGTATATCAAGTTGCTATTTGAAATTAGGAAATTAATAAAAAAGAGTTAAAATGACGATAAAAAAAAATATTGAGGCTTGGAATTTCGTTTTGGCGTTTAAAATGATACGCGAGAAAAAAGATTTTACAGCGGAAAATTTAGAATATTTATATCAATGTGGAAGGTTTGAACAAATTTATGAAAAAATCAAGCATTGTGATAATATACCTGAATTTTGGAATCCTACTTTTTTTAATTTTGACATATTTAAAGAAGAACTCCAAAGAATTATTTATAGAAGTAATTGTGAGGATAAACATGAGAGTGTATTGGATAAAATAAGTATTGTTAATTATGTTGTTCGAAGAAAAATTGATAATTTAGAATTGACTTTAGATGAAGGTGTAAATTATTTTAAGGATATTATATCGCTGGATAATGGAATTGGTAAAATTTATTGTATTTTAAATTTGATATCTTATTTTTATAAGATTGATTGTAAATTTTTTAACAATGAAACACGTAATATACTTGCGATATTGCAAAGCAATATTAATACTTTCAATTGTCGAGTTGCCAATGATTATTATGATATGTATATGAGTGGTTTTAAAAATAACAATTACCAAGATGTTGCTATAAAATCAAATAAAAAAGTTGCTATTTTGGTTTCTGGAGCATTGAGGGGTGTTAATTGGGAAGAACACTTAAAAAAAATATCAGAATATTTTGATTTTGATTTTGATTTGTTTTTGTTTACATGGAATCAATGGTTTTATTGGCCCGGATTGAAGGGTGATGGAGAATTTTGGGCAAACAGATATTTATCTCAAGAGTTAATTGGTAGTATTCCGGAAAAAATCAAAACTAAGACAAATTTTAAGTTATATTTTCCACATACGTATTCAATATTAGATAAGGAATGCGGTTGTAAACTTAAAACGAGTAAGATTAAAAAAAATCATATAATTAAGCATTATATTATAGAAGATCAAGAGGACTTTTTTCGAACAAACAATATTAACCCTAATGGTCGTGCTAATACATCGAAATTATGGTATTCTAATTATCAACTTTTAAAGTTGGTAGAGTTATATGAGAAAAGAAACAATATAAAATATGATTTTATGATAAAGATAAGACCGGATTGTGCTTATAAGATAAATTTTAATATCCAGCAAATGGAAAGATTAGAATTTAACCAACTAATGATCCGTCATCATTTTAATCTAAATAGTGGTTTAAATGACAGCTTTGCGGCTGGTAGAAGATCCGCTATGGAGATATATTTATCATTATGGAATAATGCAGCTTTGAATACTCAATTTTCATTTTTTAACACATTTCCTAATTTTCAATCTGAACATGATATGTTGCTGAAATATTGTTGCAATTGGAATTTAAATTGTTGTTTAGATTATGATTTTGAAACTATCGGTTTTTTGACTTCAAATGATTACATTATGCCTGATTTCGAAGAATATTTCGCAAAAGATAGGCAAATATTAATTGAAAAAAATATTTTACCAATCCATGAAATTCAAAATATTGAGAAATTTTTAAATTCTTGCAAAGCGTATTTTCATAGTAAAGATAAGACTGGTTTGTTTGATTTTTTTAAGAAAAGGTTAAAAAGATGAAAAAAATTGTTTTGCTAGGAGCTAGTAATTCTTTAATTTTAAATGGATTACAATCGGGATTGAGAGATGGAAACGTTTTATTACATAATTTGTCTATAGGAGGAAGTTCTGCAATATCTAAAATATATATACTACACAAAAAGAATAATATTGAAATTATTAAAAATGCAGATTTGGTTATATTGGAAACTAGTATAGTGGATTTATATGATGTGATATGTGAAGGTATAAGTATTGAGCAATCATGTAGGAATATAAAATGGCTATTTCAAGAATTGTATTTTTTAAATTCTAAAATACTAAATTTGCTTTTATTTGAAAAAAATTTTTTTAATCAGCATAAAGAATATGCAGCTATTATACACAATGTCCATAAGCAGTGCTGTCGCTTATATGGAATTAATTGTATTGACATGCATAGTTATTATATTAATAGCAGAGTTTATGAATTTTATCTTTCACATCCAGATCCAGTTCATCAAATTTCTACAATTATGTATAATCTTGGAAAAAATATTACGCAAAACATAGATAATTTTAAATTCATTAAAAAAGATGGTATAATTAAAACTAATCCAAAATTTTTAGTTTATACTTCTGAGCAATTTATCTCAAGAGGTGATTTATTGTTGGTTGAAAAGAAAGATTTACAGCATAGAGAAAAAGTGTGCAATATTACAGGAAAAACTAAGCTGAAATTTTCAAACGATGTTATTGGTTATTATATTTGCGCAATACATGTTTGGAATAAAAGTAAATATGCAAAAACTAATCGTCAGATTCAAGAAACATACTCAAGCATAGTTATTGAAAATAGTAACAAAACTATTGTGAAAAATGCAGCTGCATATAATTTTTGCTTTGGTTTTTATGAAACAGATTTTGTAGTAGATGAGCACACATATGTATATTTTAATAGTGAAAATTTAAAACATACAGAAAAAACAGTGGCTACTATTTTAATTGAAGGAAAGAATAATATATTAGATTCTTTTGGTGTTGT